>CALLHT010000104.1 GCA_938009335.1 uncultured Rhizobiaceae group bacterium | reverse complement strand
GTTGCACATAAGTCGGCGGTTGGCTTTGTGCCTGAAGGCGGATTTGCACCGGATGGTGAGCTGGAAGATCTACAGTGGATCAGACCCGAAGATGCGATCACTGAAAACACCCGCGAGATTACCCGCGTTATGCTGGTGGAGCTGATCCAACGCCTGCGCAAAGACAAAGATCTGACCGATGGCTACCCTGCCCCTTACTATCACAGCAAGGGCACGCGGTTTCACAAGTTAGAAATCTAAAACCAACTAGATTTTCGCAGCGATATACTTTTCTGCCAAACGCCCAACAAGCGCTTTATCTTTTCCGCCAATCAGCAGATAAGAATACCCGCCCGCGCTCCAGTGGGCGGAGCTCATGCCTTCCATCTCACCAACCTCTGCAGATGCGGTATCTTCTGCATCCGTACGTAGAATACACAATGCCATTGGCTCACCCATGCTGGTCAAAAACGCAAGTTGGATGAGTGCTGTTCCCTCAAACCCAAGTATCTGACCACGCTTATATTCAACCTCTTCTGACACATTCAGTTGAGACGGCTTGATATCTTTACCGATCGCCGATGACACGCGTTTCAACTCTGTCACAATCGCTTCTTCGGTCTGCGACACATGCGACAGTGTACTGTTCGTATAGAGCGCCTGATAGGCTGCGACATATTCTTTCCATCCTGGCGGTGCAGGGTGATAAAAAGCTGAGCTGATCGCAAACCCAAGTGCCATGCAAACTACAGCGACAGAAACTGCCAGCTTCCATGGTGTATCGTTATTATCGTTTGCAGAAACTTGGAGGAATTCAAATTCCGGCTGTTTAGCCGGCGCCACACCACTGAAACTGTTCTTGATAGACGAATGATCGATTTTCAATTGTTGAATCCGGCCTGCAAGCGCAGTATCCGTTTTCAACGCGGCCTCAATCTCACTTATCGGCGCAAAATCTTGCTCGCCATCAAGGTAAGCAACCAGTTCTTCGTCCGAGAAAAATTTTTCCAACATTATCCCACTCTTTCTTCAACGCCAAAGTGGTTTGAAAGTTTTGACCGAGCAACCGACAGTCTACTCATCACCGTCCCCACAGGAATATCTAAAATCATTGCGGCATCCCGATAGCTATACCCTTCGACATATACCAACAACACCGTTGATCTTTGTGCCTCTGGAAGCTGCATCACAGATGCTATAACTTCGTTTGCCATTAAGGCATTTTCAGGGTTCATCCCCTGATCAATCAATTCCACGTCTTCAATAGGCAATAACCCACCACCTTCGCGAACCGACTTCTTTCGCAGTTCATCAATCCACAACCGTTGCGTCAGCCTAAATATCCACCGATCAAATTGCGTACCGGCTTCAAATTTGTCGGATTTTTCCAACGCGCGCAGGCAAGCCGCTTGTGCAAGGTCATCCGCATTTGCCCTGTTGCCAGACAGCACTAAGCAGTATCGCCAAAGACGATCATAAACCAGGTTTATGCCGGATCTGACTTCTTCCGCTGACTGTGCTGATCTAAATGGCCACATTAATTAAATCTCAAAACACAAAGTTATTTCCAAAACACACACACTCTATTCCGATTCGGACGCAATGTATGCGATTAGGTTGGCAATATCGTCATCCTTCTTCAAACCAGAGAACGACATTTTGTTGTTGGGAACAATACTCTTCGGTGATTTCAGGAAAGCTGTGAGATTTTTCTTATCCCAAATGATACCCGAAGTTTGTAACGCCGAAGAGTATTGATACCCTATAGAGGTGCCCCCAGCACTATCTATAACCCCATGCAAACTTGGTCCAACTTTGTGTTTTCCAGGCTTGACGGTGTGACAAGCCTTACATTTCTTAAATACCTTCTTTCCTGCTTTTATATCACCTGCATATGCAGTTGATATTCCCAAGACCAGTTGTAAGACAAAGACGAATATCAAACGAAACATGTTTTAAACCTTTTTAGATGGGGTACTTCCCGCAACTTCATCATTGGTGGAATGGGGTTAGGGTCGATGAGGCCGCGGGAAGTGTTCTTTATGTCACTATTTGTCGAATACCATACGGATTGCCACGGGTGTCACACGCGTAATTCCCGGCAGTTTCGCCAGTTTCATGAGTTCATCAATGCCCGCATCAATGCCAAGGTCTTCAGTGGAAAGCATGATGAAATCTGACGTTGTGACCAAAACGCGGTTATCTGTGAGACGTGCGACCAACATCTCGGCGTCAACATCGTTTTCAGAACCGGCAAATGCCAGCTGAGTTTCAACTTCAATGACTGTCATTTCACCTGGCTTCAACGATGTGATCTCAGCCATATCGATCTGGCCGGTTATGGTTGCCGTTGCCTTGCCAGCATCAAACACGTGCTTAGCCATCCGCTCGTTGCGGATATCGATGTTTGTTTCGACAGATGATAAATCAATGTTGATTTTCAGCTCACCGCCATCTGAGACAGATCCCGAAACGCGGTTAAAATGATGGACTTCACCCACCACGTCTTTCTTTACAGAGCCGAATGCTACCCTAGACTGATCGTCTACAGATTTCCATTCTGCAAACGCGGGAGTTGCAGCGATTAGCGATGCACCTAGAACTATTCCAGTAAGTAACTTCATTTCTTTTTCCTCCAGTCACAAGTTTGTAGCTATTAGTAACAACGTGTTACCGACGGAATTATTCACTGGAAAAACAAAAAAAGTTTCCTGCGCTGTGTTTTGGCTTGAATTGGCATAATTGGACTGTCACTGTCGGGCATCAATTCTGTTGCGCAGAGCACTCCATCAAATGG
>CALLHT010000103.1 GCA_938009335.1 uncultured Rhizobiaceae group bacterium | reverse complement strand
AAATGGGCGGATGAAGATCCAGACAGAACCGCTATCATCGACATGACGGACGGAACGCGGACTGACATCACTTTTGCTGAACTGAAAGCGCTTTCCAACCAATTGGCGAACCACCTCGGGTCACTTGGCATTGAGCCCGGTGATCGTGTCGGCGTGTTCAGACCACAATCTCTATGGACGGCGGTTGCGCATATCGCGATCTGGAAAATGGGAGCAATCTCGATCCCGCTCTTTACCTTATTTGGGGAAGAGGCGCTTGAAAGTCGTCTCGGCAATTCAGGCACGAAGGCAGTCATTACCGATGAAATACATGCAGAAAAATGTGCGCCGAGTTTTGAGAAGATTTCAACGCTTGAACATGTGTTGGTGCCAGAGCAGGTCGATTTTCAAAACGCTTCAGTAGAATTTGAGATTGCTGAAACAACACCAGAAACGCCGGGGCTGATTATCTATACTTCCGGCACGACCGGAGCGCCAAAGGGTGCGCTGCATGGCCATCGTGTCTTGCGTGGTCATGTGCCGGGCATTTCCATGCTGCAGAACATCTTGCCGCAAGAAGGCGATGTATTCTGGACGCCAGCCGACTGGGCATGGATTGGCGGGTTGATGAACATCTTGATGACCGGACTTTATTTTGGTGTTCCTGTTGTTGCTTGTCGGATGAAAAAGTTTAACGCGTCAGAATGCCAAAAAATTGTCGATGAAGCCGGTGTTCGCAATGTCTTCTTTCCCCCCACTGCGCTGCGCATGCTCAAAGCGGAAGGTGCTGGAATCAAAGGCTTGCGTTCAGTCTTTTGCGGTGGTGAACCGCTGGGTGCTGAAATGCTCGACTGGGGCAAAGAGGCACTCGGCCTAACCGTCAATGAAGGCTTTGGTCAGACCGAATGTAATTTGATCGTTGCTAATTGCGGTGTTTTGTTTGATCCGCGTCCAGGATGCATGGGCAAGCCGGTTCCCGGCCACGATGTGGATGTGATTGATGCGGATGGTAACCGCACATTGGAAGAAGGCGATATTGCCGTCAAACGCGGTTCTGGCTCTATGATGCTGGAATACTGGAACAATCCGCAGGCTACAAAGGAGAAGTTTCGCGGTGAGTGGATGTTAACCGGAGACCGGGGCATCAAGGAAGAAGAATTTATCCGTTTTGTAGGTCGCGATGATGATGTGATCACATCAGCCGGGTATCGCATTGGTCCTGCCGAGATTGAAGATTGCCTTATGAAGCATGAGGCCGTCGCCTCGGTTGGCGTCATCGGAAAGCCAGACCCTCAACGCACGGAAATTGTAAAAGCCTATGTGTTACTGCGGGAAGGCATTGCCGCAAGCGAGCAACTTTCCTCAGATCTACAAGCATTCGTCAAGACCCGCCTTGCCGCCTATGAATACCCCCGTGAAATTGAGTTTGTGGGTGAACTGCCGATGACGATTACCGGTAAGATAATTCGTAAAGAGCTTAAGGCACGGGCTAAACGTGAATTGGAAACGTTATGACAAAAATCCAGTCGAAAATCTCACCATCTTCTGCACAATATGCAGCCAATCGGGCGGCTAATCTTGACCAGCTTTCGGTCGTCAAAGAGGCCGTGAAGCTGGCGGCAGAAGGTGGCAGTGAAAAATCCAAAGCGCGGCATGTTTCACGCGGGAAATTATTACCACGTGACCGTGTCTCTAACCTGCTTGATCCCGGTTCCCCGTTTCTCGAGATTGGTGCCACGGCGGCACACGAGATGTTTGGTGGCGACAGCCCGTGCGCAAGTCTGATTGCTGGCATTGGTCAAGTCCATGGGCAGGAAGTCATGGTCATCTGCAACGATGCGACCGTCAAGGGCGGCACGTACTACCCGATGACTGTGAAAAAGCATCTACGAGCATTAGAGATTGCTGATTTCAATCATTTGCCCTGCATCACGCTCGTGGATAGCGGCGGAGCTAACCTGCCCCAACAGGCAGAAGGCTTTGCAGACCGCGAGCATTTCGGCCGGATTTTCTACTATCAGGCGAATTTGTCTGCACGAAACATTCCGCAGATTTCTGTCGTCATGGGGTCGTGTACCGCAGGTGGCGCGTATCTTCCTGCGATGTCCGATGTGTCGATCATCGTTAAAGAGCAAGGCACGATTTTTTTGGCAGGCCCGCCATTAGTGAAGGCAGCGACCGGCGAGGAAGTAAGCGCAGAAGAGTTGGGCGGCGGCGCGATGCATACATCTGTTTCTGGCGTTGCGGATATGCTCGCTGAGGACGACATGCATGCACTCGCACTGGCGCGGCAGTCCCTCAAACATCTCAATCGTATCAAACCTCAACAATTGAAACTGCAGTCGCCCGAAGACCCGGCCTATGACCCGGACGAAATTCTGGGCGTTGTTCCCGCTGACTTGAAAACGCCATACGATGTGCGTGAAGTGATCGCGCGTGTGGTGGATGGTTCACGGTTTAATGAGTTCAAACCGCGATACGGCACGACGCTTATTTGCGGGTTTGCGCATGTGATGGGCATGCCCGTTGGCATTATCGCAAACAACGGTGTGCTGTTCTCCGAAAGCTCGTTAAAGGGCGCGCATTTTGTAGAGCTTTGCTCGCAACGCAAAATCCCGCTCGTTTTCCTTCAGAACATCACCGGTTTTATGGTGGGACAGAAATATGAAGCAGGTGGCATCGCCAAAGATGGTGCGAAACTGGTGACGGCTGTTTCCACCACCAAGGTTCCCAAAATCACGATGCTGATCGGCGGGTCGTTCGGTGCGGGGAACTATGGCATGGCGGGCAGGGCATATTCACCGCGGTTTATGTGGACGTGGCCGAATTCGCGCATTTCCGTGATGGGCGGCGAACAAGCAGCAGGTGTTCTGGCTCAAGTGAAACGTGCAGGCATTGAACGTGCTGGTGGCGCTTGGTCAGCGGAAGAAGAAGCGGCTTTCAAACAACCAACGCTTGATATGTTTGAAGAACAATCGCACCCGCTTTACGCTTCCGCCCGCCTTTGGGATGATGGCATTATCGACCCACGAAAAACGCGCTCGGTTTTAGCACTGTCTCTTTCAGCGTCTTTGAATGCAGAGATTGAAGAAACGAAATTTGGCGTATTCAGGATGTGATGATGATTGAAAATCTTTGGATAATCATCTTGGCTTGGATCGTGGGTGCTGGTAGTCCGGGCCCGGCGACCTTGGCTATTTCGGCAACGGCAATGGAGCAAGGTAGGCGATCTGGTGTTTTGATATCATTAGGTATTATTGCTGGATCTGCTTGTTGGGGAATTGCAGCTGCACTGGGGATCAGTTCACTCATGGTGACGAATATCTGGTTATTTGAAACCGTTCGCTACGTGGGCGCTTCTTATCTTCTATATCTCGCCATTAAGTCGCTGCGAAGCGCATTTTTTGCTGAGCCAAGCGACAGGGTTTCAGCACCAAAGAGCAGGTTGTTTTTTAAAGGGATGTTGCTCCATTTAACGAACCCAAAAGCAGTTTTGGGTTGGGGATCGATTTATGCAATCGCGTTACCTGCGAATGCTGGATACATGGCAGTTGGAAATTTATTTCTCGTTCTGATTTGTACATCTGCCGCGGTCTTTCTTGGATATGGCTTTATCTTTTCCAATCGCCAGGTTTCGTCTTTCTACAAACGCGCCAAGCGCTGGTTTGAAATCGCTTTCGGACTGCTGTTTGGTGCAGCAAGTATTCGATTGTTCACGTCTAAACTCGAGGTTTCCTAAAACCATGAACGATGACCAAATCTCAAATACCCCCGGCGGTGAGCGCATGTTGCTCGGTGGCATTGTGCTGGGCTTCACCTATGTTGCTTGGCATGGATTGAGATATGAGTTGGGCACAACCGGGAAGACCGTTGTTTGCGCACTTGCAGCTTATGGTGTATTTCAACTGTTTCGCGGTGTTGTGGCTTGGAAATATACCGACCGGCGTGCGTTTGAAGCGGCGCGTGAAAAAGAGCATCTCTTGATTGATGTGCCATTGATCGAGGGCAATCGCGATGCGCTCAACGCCATTGAAGATGCACTGGTAGAGCTGATAGAGAATTCCAAAAATATTGATATTGAAATGCAGTCAATTGACTGGGCGAATGAGATGGGAACCATCCATCTGCGAGGTAAGAGTGCGGATGCGATTTACATGCAGGTCTATGCGACCTTAGCCAAATTTGCCGGGCATGATGGGTTGGTTCTCTTTCCTAAACCGGGTCAGCCAATCGACACAGAAATTCATGGAAAAAGACTGATGGTAGGCCTGCCGGGCCGAAAGGTAGAGTAATGCCAAAGAAACTTCTGATCGCAAACCGCGGCGAGATCGCTTGCCGGATTATGCAAACGGCCCTCCAGATGGGCGTGAAAACTGTTGCTGTTTATTCAGACGCAGATGCCACTGCGCAACATCGTCTATTGGCTGATGAGGCGGTGCATATTGGCCCCGCACCAGTGGCTGAAAGTTATTTGCGTAGCGATGCAATTATTCAAGCAGCCCTCGATAAAGGCGCGGATGCAATTCATCCGGGCTATGGGTTTTTGTCTGAGAACCCTGATTTTGTAGAAGCCGTCGAGAAAGCAGGGCTAACCTTTGTCGGTCCGTCCGCTGATGCCATTCGCGCCATGGGCTTGAAGGATGCTGCCAAGAAGTTGATGGAAGAGGCTGGTGTTCCAGTTGTTCCGGGTTATCACGGCGAAAATCAGGACGCAGAATTTTTAGCAGCAGAAGCGGAGAAGATTGGCTATCCGGTTCTCATCAAGGCCCGTGCCGGTGGTGGTGGCAAAGGCATGCGTAAAGTGGATGACCCGAAAGACTTCGCCATGCATCTGGAAGGTGCGGTCCGCGAGGGTGAGGCCAGTTTTGGCGATGGTCGTGTCTTGATTGAAAAGTACATCACTGCGCCACGCCACATCGAGATACAGGTCTTTGGAGATAATCATGGCAATGTGGTCCATTTATTTGAGCGGGATTGCTCGTTACAGCGCCGTCATCAGAAGGTCATCGAGGAAGCCCCCGCGCCAGGCATGACGCAGGAAATGCGTTCTGCAATGGGCGAGGCTGCGGTGAAGGCTGCGCAGGCGATCAACTATTCCGGTGCCGGAACAATTGAGTTCATTGTTGACAGTTCCGATGGTCTGAAGGCCGATGGTTTCTGGTTCATGGAGATGAACACACGCTTGCAGGTTGAGCATCCGGTCACCGAAGCAATTACGGATGTTGATCTGGTTGAATGGCAATTGCGCGTCGCTGACGATGAATATCTGCCCAAGTTTCAGGATGAGCTTGCAATCCATGGCCATGCGTTTGAAGCACGGCTTTATGCAGAGGATGTTCCGAAAGGCTTCCTGCCTGCCACGGGAACGCTCGAGTATCTCGAATTCTCTGATCTGGCGCGTAACGATTCCGGCGTGGTGGAAGGCGATACGATCACGCCGTTTTACGATCCAATGATTGCGAAAGTGATTACTCATTCAGAAACGCGGGAAGAAGCACTGTCCGAGTTGGAGGATGCACTTGGCGAAACTCGTATCGCTGGGACAGTCACCAATGCCGCTTTTTTGCGGGCGCTCTGCAACCACGAAGGTTTTGGCAAGGGTGATGTTGATACCGGATTAATCGAGCGCGATTATGATGCCCTAACGCAACCCGTTCCTGTGTCCGATGAAGTAGTTGCCTTGGCTTCAAAACACGCATTGGATATGCCCTATCACCCCAATGCCATGGGCAGAGAATTGGAATACGAAGGTTCCGATCCATTTCAAGAACTGTCCGGTTTCTCAATCTGGGAAGCGCCGGTTTGGACACAGAAACTCGCGCTTGGCGATCAGCAGTTTGAAACTCGAATTCGTCGCCATGGCGAGATCTGGCAATGCAAGGTGAAGCGTGGCGATGGTGAG
>CALLHT010000102.1 GCA_938009335.1 uncultured Rhizobiaceae group bacterium | reverse complement strand
GTGGGCGCGACAAAAATTGAAACCAAGTTGGGATTAAGGCGCCAAGCGCATTCCCTAACTGTCAGAAAGACAGGACAGCGAGACGATGGACCTAAAAACGATCAGTATTGCAGCCCTTGCCGGCATTGCTTGCGTTCTGCTGGTTTCAGCAGGCCTGCATGCGGGCCGCAGTGGCATGTTGCTGTTTGTTCTGGCGCCCTTCCCGGTCTATGCAGCAGCCCTTGCTTGGGGAACCAACGCTGCAATCATCGCTTCGCTTGTGGTCATCATTTCCGCTGCGGCGTCAATTTCACCTGCGGTTGCGGTTGTGCTGGGGCTTGTCATGTCTTTGCCTGCTTCCCTGATCGGCCATCAGGCAAATTTGGCGCAACCCGATGAAAATGGCACGCTTGTCTGGTATCCGCTCGACCGTCTTTTCTTCAACATGTGCATGGTGACCACAGCTGGCCTTATCGCGATGATGCTGTACGTGGGATACGACAATTCGCGTGATCAACTGATGCCAGTCATTTCACCAATGATTGACGAAATGCTGGCAGGCTCTCCGTTGTTGGCAGAGTTCCCGAAAGATCAGGTCGAAGCGCTTAAACTCAAGTTCTTTGAATTCACGCCGTTTATTGTGTCAACCGCATGGATCATCGTGCATGTGTTCAACGCACATCTTGCCGCTTTGGTTTGCCGCGCGTCCGGCTTGATGCCGCGCCCGGCGGATGACATTGCGCGCACCATCTCCTTGCCGCCCATTGCGGTGGGTATTCTGGTTGTGTCTTTCATCATCGCTTTCTTGTTTGACGGAAAGCCTGGCTATTACACCGCACCTGTACTCGGCGTATTTCTCACCGCTTTCTCGCTCGTCGGTCTGGCAGACATTCACCTGCGTGCCCGCTCAGGCGGTGGCAACATCATGCTTCTTGTTGTGATCTACATTCTGATCTTCATGCTACAATTCGTACTTTATTTCTTTGCGTTTGGCGGCATTCGCCGTTCACTCGCAACCCTCAAAAATCATGCCCAGCCTCCCGCTGGGCCAACACAATCCAACGATTAAGTCTTCTCGAAAGGAACAAAACCATGGACGTAATTTTGCTGGAACGCATCGCAAAGCTTGGCCAAATGGGAGACGTTGTCTCTGTAAAGCCCGGCTATGCTCGTAACTTCCTTCTGCCACAGGGCAAGGCGCTTCGTGCTAATGAAGCAAACCGCGCCAAGTTTGAGGCAGATCGCGCAAACCTTGAGGCACGCAACGAAGAGCGTAAATCTGAGGCAGAAGGCGTTAAGGCTAAACTAGACGGCAACACCTACGTGATGATCCGCTCTGCCGGTCAAACAGGTCAGCTTTACGGTTCTGTTTCAACCCGTGACGTAGCTGCCGCTCTTGAAGAAGCTGGCTTCAGCGTAGCGCGTAATCAGGTAAGCCTGATGAACCCAATCAAAGTCATCGGCCTTCACGAGATCCTGCTGAACCTTCACCCGGAAGTGGATTCAACCATCACTGTGAACGTTGCCCGTTCTGAAGACGAAGCTGAGCGTCAGGCAGCAGGCGAAGACCTTACCGGCCGCGATGAGCAGTTTGAGCATGATGCAGTCGACTTTGAAGCAGATGATGTGGATCTTTCAGAAGTATTCGAAAACCCAGACGACGTTGAGCTTGGCGAAGGCGAAGCTTCTGAGGAAGCACCTGCTGAAGAAGCTGCATCTGACGAAGAAACCAACTAAAGGTTTCGACTTTTCATTCTTGAAGGCGCGGGGATTTCTCCGCGCCTTTTTGATTCTGCCCCTATAGTTCGTTGTCACAATTTGGCCTAAGAATCAGATAAACGAGTCAAATTCAAAATTATTTATTTTTCTCCCTGTGAACAATGGGGGAATCGTGAACATCCAAACTCGCGCAGTTTACCCGTTGGTTTGATCGCTTCATAAAGCATAACGGACGGACAATATAAAAATCCACTCGGGGAGCACCACATGGCGGAAGCAGTCACCAGAATTGGCAAGGATGAACAAAGCTACCGCGCAGCACCTCATAACATCGAAGTTGAGCAGGCGCTTCTAGGTGCGATCCTCGTCAATAACGATGCTTACTACCGTGTGTCAGACTTTCTAAAGCCTGAGCATTTCTTCGAGGCGCTGCATGCCGAGATCTACAAAGTCGCAGGCGACATGATCAAAGCGGTAAAAACCGCCAACCCGGTCACCATCAAAACCTTCCTGCCCGCTGAGGATAAAATCGGAGACATGACCATCGGGCAATATCTTGCCCGCCTTGCCGCAGAAGCCACCACCATCATCAATGCGGCTGATTATGGTCAGTCGATCCATGATCTGGCGGTGCGCCGCAACCTCATCACCATTGGCGAGGATATGGTCAACATCGCCTATGATGCGCCAGTCGACATGCCTCCCGGTGAACAAATTGAAGATGCCGAGCGCAGACTTTTCGCGATTGCAGAACAAGGAGGTAGCGAGTCCGGCTTCAACTCTTTCAAAGACGCGATGAACGTGGCGCTTGATATGGCCGCGGCCGCCTACCAGCGCGATGGCGGCTTGTCTGGTATTGCCACACAGATTGATGCCCTCGATAGCCGCATGGGCGGCCTTCAACCCTCTGACTTGATTGTCCTTGCCGGACGTCCTGGCATGGGCAAGACCTCGCTTGCCACCAACATTGCCTATAACGTCGCCGCTAAATATGTCGAAGACGTGGAAGCCGATGGCTCCCC
>CALLHT010000101.1 GCA_938009335.1 uncultured Rhizobiaceae group bacterium | reverse complement strand
TGAATGCCTATCCGCATCAAATGTCAGGTGGACAACGGCAACGCGTGATGATTGCCATGGCCTTGGCTAATGAGCCAGAACTTTTGATTGCGGACGAACCGACAACGGCGCTTGATGTTACGGTGCAAGCGCAAATTCTGGAATTGCTTGCCGACCTTCAAAAGAAGAACGGTCTTTCCATGCTATTTATCACGCATGATCTCGGTATTGTGCGGCGCATTTCTGACCGCTGCTGCGTGATGCAAAAGGGCAAGATTGTCGAGCACGGGCCAACGGAGCAAATCTTTTCTGACCCTCAGCATGAATACACGCAACATCTGCTTTCCTCAGAGCCAAAGGGCAATCCGCCTGAAACAGATTCTTCTGCTCCGCTTGTCTTAAAAGCAGATGACATGAAGGTCTGGTTTCCAATCAAGAAGGGCTTGATGCGGAAAACGGTTGATCATGTAAAAGCCGTGGATGGTATCAGCCTTGAGTTGCGGGAAGGTCAGACGCTTGGGGTGGTCGGAGAATCCGGTTCAGGCAAAACAACACTGGGCATGGCACTCACCCGGCTTATCTCGTCTGAAGGCAAAATTGCGTTCATCGGCAAAGACATCAACGAATATTCGTTCAAGGAAATGCGAGATTATCGCAACCGCATGCAAGTGGTGTTTCAAGATCCGTATGGCTCGCTTTCACCGCGAATGTCGGTCGGTGAAATCATTGCTGAAGGTTTGACGATCCATCGAACTGACCTCAATGCAACACAACGCGAAGACCTTGTGATCAACGCACTTACCGAGACTGGGCTTGATCCCGAAACACGGCATCGATATCCACATGAATTTTCCGGAGGACAGCGACAACGAATTGCGATTGCACGAGCCATGGTGCTTGAACCTAAATTTGTGATGCTGGACGAACCCACCTCTGCCCTCGATATGAGTGTACAGGCACAAGTGGTCGACCTGTTGCGTGATCTCCAACAGAAACGTGGGCTTGCTTACATGTTCATCAGCCATGATTTGAAGGTAGTGAAAGCGCTTGCCAATGAGGTGATTGTCATGCGGTTGGGAAAAGTGGTCGAACAAGGATCATCCAAACAGATTTTTGAAAACCCGCAAACGGACTATACCAAAGCATTGATGGCGGCTGCATTCGATATCAAAGCAACCAACACACCGGCAATTGAACAATGAGTAAATCTCCCCTCCTTCTTTCTGTCAGCTTCACCGAAGCTGAACAATTAGGCGATGTTCGCGATGGGTTGGACGGGCGTCCCGTCATTGATTGGGAGAAAGACGAGCGGCCCGACTCTCTTGCGGGTGTGAAATACGCACTTGTCTGGAAATTTGATCATGATCTCTTTGATAGAATGCCCGACCTTGAGGTGATCTTTAATGCAGGTGCAGGTGTCGACAAAATTCTGGCTAACCCGAACCTGCCGCCAGATATTCCAGTGGTGCGATTTGTTGATCCAACACTGACAACCCGTATGGGTGAATGGGTATGTCTTCAGGTCTTGACGCATTTCCGCCAGCAGATCCAATACAGCAAGCAGCAGAGAAACAATTACTGGCAGGGGCTTCCGCAACCCGAAGCAAGCACCATGAATGTGGGCATAATGGGAATGGGCGTCTTGGGCCAAGATTCCGCTCAAAAGCTTAAAACGCTTGGGTTTAATGTTTCGGGTTGGAGCCGAAGCAAAAAATCAATCGACGGCATTGATTGTTATGATGCCAGTGAGACAGAGGCATTTCTCGCTCGTAACCACGTGATCGTTGGCCTATTACCCTATACGCCGGATACACATGGCTTCTTTAATAGGGCATTGTTTGAGAAAATTGGAAAGCACCCGGTGCTACCGTCTCCCATCTTCATCAATGGCGGACGCGGCGGCAGCCAAGTTGAGATTGATATCATTTGCTGTCTGGAAGACGGAACATTGGGCGGTGTTTCTTTGGATGTGTTCGAAACTGAACCGCTTTCCTCCGATAGTCCGTTGTGGGGATTCGAGAATGCAATCCTTACCCCACATGTGGCATCTGACTCGGATGTGGTTGCGCTTGGTAAATATGTCGAAGGGCAAATTCAGCGTTATGAAGCGGGCAAGGGTTTGCAAAACTTGGTAGACAGAAGTGCGGGCTATTAAAGCTCTGAGAACTCTTCTGCCAGAAAATCATACACTCTTCTGATGCGCCGGTTTGTCTTGAGCGCAGAATGCGATGTGAGCCATACAGGCATTTTGGGAATTGCCACATCCCGCAATATACGCTTCAACCGCGTATCATGATCGCCAATCACACGCTGATTAAAACCGATCCCGAACCCAGCAACCACCATTGCCCAACAGACCACCTGATCATCGCTGCGGAAGCCGAAGAACTCCCGGTCTACATTGATGCCGTTTTCGCGGAAACCATCGAGAATAAGTGTGCTTCGATCGTAACCAATAAAGGTGTGGTCTTTTAGATCTTCAATTCCAGATGGTTCACCATGTGCCTCAACATAAGTGGCGGCCGCGTAGATGCCCAGTTCAAGATCAGCGACCTTCTTGCTGATGACATCAAGCTGC
>CALLHT010000100.1 GCA_938009335.1 uncultured Rhizobiaceae group bacterium | reverse complement strand
ATTAATTGCGGTTACCTTTGGTTTGAACAAACTCTGGTCGTTCAAAGAACCAGCATCTGAAGCAGAACGATCATCATGAGTATTGCCACTGCACGTTCTTGGCTTCAGCGCGAGCGAAGCGTTTGGCTGTATGTTGTTGTTATGCTGTTGGCTTCCGCTTGGTTGATCGCGAAAGATGCCGGTGGAGACTTTATTCGCTTCTGGGATTTTCGTGTTTATCTCAAGGCCAAGGAAGTTCTTCTAGAAACCGGAAGTCCATATTTTGATCGGGAATCTTTGCGGTTTATTTATCCCCCAACGGCTATTCCCTTTCTGCATTTGCTCAACGATACACATGGATTTCAATCGGCCTACTTTGTTGGAATTGGCGCTCTTTGGTTTGGAACCGCCGCGTTGTTTTGCAGGAGGAATGTACATCTAATTGTTGTCTTTCCGGTTTTCTTGCTCGTGTTCGGTAAACACGGCTATGTCACAGTACTCACCGGCAATATTGGGCCTGCAATGTATTTTGTTGCTGCATTGGCTATGCTGCAGTTTCTACGGGGCAAGCTGAGCGTAATCGTATTTTCATTGATCATTCTACTGCTCACATTGATCAAACCGTTTTATGCGGAGTTTCTCATTGCAATCTGGTTTGTTGCGGGCTTCCTAACATTTCTAAAAGCGAGCGTTGCAGTCACAGGATTGTTCTTTGCGGTAAATCTAGTTTTCTATCCCAATCTATTTTTTGAGTTTCTGTCTGCTTTAAAGGTGGGAGAGCATGATACAGAGATTTTCGGCATTACCATGCTTAGCCATTTGGTTTCGTTAAATGTGCCGGAGCTTTTAGCGGTAACCTTGCATTTCGGATTGGTGGGTTTTTTAGTGCTTCTCATTGCCCAACGGTTTTCCGGAATGAGTTCAATTGCCCAGTTTTGCGGGGTGTTTATTCTTGCCGTGCTGATTAATCCGAAACACGTCACGTATGACCTGCTCGTGCTGGTGCCCCCGTTAGTGGTGGTGCTTCTGGAAGGTCGTAGATGGGTCTCTCTATTAGGGCTTGGCATTCTGTTTGTGGCGTCGTACGTCAATTTTGAACTTGCGCCAAAGCCCTATTATCAATGGTGGTATGCCTGTGTGATTGCGTTTCTCATCAGCATGCTTGCGCTTAGACCCACTGCGAGTTTGGCCTCCTTCAGCTCGTGGCTTTGGAGCCCGTCTCGCAATTAATTGCTTACTTGCTCAAAAAGTTTGAAATCCGCTCGATAGCGCGTTCAATGTTTTCTTCCGAGTTTGCATAGGAGAGGCGAATATAGCCCTCGCCCAAAATGCCAAAGTCCGGTCCGCCGATGGTGGCAACACCTGTTTCTTCCAGGAGGGCAGAGGCCAGCTTCTTGGCTTTCCATCCGGTCTCAGAGATGTTTGGGAAGGCGTAAAACGCGCCTTTGGGAGTGGCGCAGGTTACACCATCAATCGCGTTCATTTTCTCCAGTACCAGTTTACGGCGATTGTCGAATGCTTTCATCATCGTTTCGACTGCGTCTTGCGGGCCGTCAATCGCGGCGATCCCTGCGATTTGGCTAGGCGCATTCACGCAAGACCATGCATTGACCGCAAGCTTGCGGACTTTGTCGTACAATCCATCTGGCCAGATCGACCACCCCATGCGCCATCCGGTCATCGCCCAGGTTTTTGACCACCCGTTCAGCACGATCAGGCGATCGCGAATTTCCGGATAGTGTAGAAGCGATTGATGTGTCTCGCCATCATAGGTCATGACATCGTAAATTTCGTCAGACATGATCGCGACGTTTGGCCATTTCTCAAGGCCTGCAACCAGCTTGTCGATCTCTTCTTTTGGCGTAACGCCGCCACACGGATTTGCAGGCGAGTTGATGATCAAAAGCCGTGTGTTCTCATTAATAAGTGCAAGTGTTTCATCTGCGGAGAAACCGAAACCGTTTTCTTCACGGATTGGGACCGGGACCGGCGTTGCACCTGTATACTCGATCATAGAGCGGTAGATCGGAAAGCCCGGATCTGGATATAATATCTCGACGCCCGGTTCGCCGAACATGATAATCGCGGCATACATCGTCACTTTGCCGCCCGGCATGATCATAACGTTTTCGGGTGAAATTTCTTCTCCGGTCATTGTATGGACCCGTCGGCAAACGGCTTCTCTACACTCCAAGGTTCCTGTGGCTGGCGTATAGCCGTGATGTCCGTCTTTGAGTGCTTTGATGGCGGCTTCGACTATGTGTTCGGGAGTTGCGAAATCCGGTTGTCCGATTCCAAGGTTGATCACGTCCATTCCACCTGCTGCGAGTTGCGTTGCGCGTGCCAGAACGGAGAACGCGTTTTCTTCTCCAATACGATCGAAGTTTGAGACCGTTTTCAGCATTGTCATGTTTCCCGAATACACTATGATTCACTGTTAAGAGCATGATTTGCGGAGTTTGAAAAGGCATGCAGGATTTATCTGGCTGGCAAGGGTGTGAACGCCCGCATCGAAAGGTGTTCGAAGGTCGCTTCGTACGCCTTGAACCTTTGGATATTGACAAACATGGCGATGGTCTTTTTGAAGCTGCAACTGAGGGGGATGCGGACAATCGTTTTCGCTGGTTGATGGAGACCGCCCCTACATCGCGTGACCAATTTCAGGTTTGGCTAGAACGCGTGCAGGCAAGTGAAGACCCGATGTATTTCGCGGTGATTGATCTGAAATCGGGTAAAGTTGCTGGCAGACAAACCATGATGCGCATGGTGCCTGAACATGGCGTCGCAGAAATTGGTCACATTCATTGGGGGCCGTTAATCCAGAAAACACCGGCAACAACAGAAGCGTTTTATCTGTTTGCAACGCATCTCTTTGATGAGTTGGGATATCGCCGTTTCGAATGGAAGTGCAACAACCGCAATGAACCATCTAAAGATGCAGCTCTGCGTTATGGGATGACTGCTGAAGGTGTTCATCGCCAGTCACTGGTTATTAAAGGTGAAAACCGTGACACTGCTTGGTTCTCAATATTGGACTATGAATGGCCGAAGATTGGTGAAGCTATGCGGAATTGGCTTGATCCGGATAACTTCAATGAAAAGGGTAGACAAATTCGCAGGCTTGAAGAAATCAGGAGATCGCTTTGATCCCTAATCGTGATTTTTCCTCGATGGATGAAGCAGATATTGCTGCTGCCGATACGTCCGAGTGGATTGCTGTTTTACCTCTGGGTGCTCATGAGCAGCATGGGCCGCATTTGCCGTTTGAAACGGATGCGATCATCGCCGATGGCGTGGCCATGCGACTAGCAGACGCGTTGGAAGGCGATGCAACAGTAACTTTTTTGCCGACAGAACGCGTCGGCTATTCAATTGAACATATGGATGTTGAGGGAACCGTGTCACTTGCATTCGATGAAGCGATAAAGAAATGGGTTGCGGTTGGGGAACGGCTTGCGAAGCTTGGAATTCGAAAATTGCTTCTTTTGAATGCCCATGGCGGCAACTCTCCGCTGATGACCATTGTTGCGACTGAGCTTCGTGTTCGTTGCAATATGCTATGTGTTGGTACCGCTTGGACAAGGTTTCTAATCCCCGGCGATGTGTTCAGTCATGAAGAAAAAGCATTTGGTATTCATGGGGGAGACATTGAAACGTCTGTTATGTTAGCGCTTGCGCCAGAAACCGTGAATATGTCGAAGGCGGAAGACTTTAAGAGTTTTCAAGAGGACCTTACACTGACTGCCAAACATCTTCGCGCTTATGGCCCGCACGCCTTTGGCTGGAAAATGTCTGATCTTAACAAACAAGGTGTAACGGGTGATGCCAGTTTTGCGACCGCCGCTAAAGGCGAAGCGCTACTTGTTCAAGCCGTGAGTGGATTGAAAGACTTGATCGTCGACATGCGGGCTTTTGATCTTTCTCATTTTGAAGGGTGAAATGTTCTGCCTTAACTTCTATATGAATATCCTAGGTTTTTGGGAGTCATTCCGTTGGATACATTAACACGCATGCAGGCTTTTGTGGACGTGGTTGAACAGCAAGGTTTTTCCGCAGCTGCCCGCAAAGTCGGACGCTCTAAGGCACTTATGTCCAAATATGTGCGTGAGTTGGAAGATGAACTGGGTAGCCTCCTCCTAAATAGAACGACACGGCAGTTTTCGCTCACTGAAGCCGGCGAGGTGTTCCATAAGTCTGCGGTTGAAATTCTGCAGAAAGTGAGTGACCTGCAGGATACGGTGCGCGAAGCAGGTGCGGGCCATAAAGGTCGATTGAAGGTTTCCGCACCAAGATCCTTGACGGACCTGGAAATTGGTTTGCCAATTGTTGAATTTGCGGCGGCCTATCCAGAAATTACGCTCGATATTGATCTGGATGATGCGATGGTTGATATGGTCGAAGATGGATTTGATGTGGCAATTCGCGTGTCGCGCCTAACCGATTCATCCCTGATTGCTAAAAAGCTATCCGACTTCCGTCTGGTCCTGTGTGCAACGCCTGACTTTATCAAAGAATTTGGGGAACCAAAATCGCCACATGATCTTGGCGATGTTGCATGTATCGTCGATACGAACAATGTGCGTCGCGCGAACTGGTGTTTTCTCGATGAAAATGGCGAAGAGTACAGCGTTCCGGTTCGCGGCGTGATTGAAGTGAACAGTCCTGAAGTTGCGCGGCGTGCAGCTTTAGCCGGGTTAGGGATCACCACGGCGCCCGAGTTTTCTGTAGAAAAGGAATTGCGCAGTGGTGAGCTTGTGAGCCTGATGGAAGATCGAATGCCATCAGGAGGGGGAATTTTTGCTGTTTACCCACATCGGCGTCACGTGCCTGGTAAAGTGCGTGTCTTTGTGGATTTTTTAGCAGAATGGTTCAAGCAACAGAGACGTGGACAATAGCAGATTTTGAACTACATAAAACGTCGTTGAATTGCCACAAATTCGACAGCGTTTTAAGATTAAGGTAACCGGTGGATCATTAGCTTTCGCTCATAAATGATTCGACGTTACGGTGAAATTTGGAGACGGAATGCGCTCACTGGCAAAAATTATTACTGCTGGCATGTTTGTAGTTGCGCCGTGCATCGCAGCGCATGCTCATCCGCATGTATTCGTAGATGCTAATATTGAGATTGTCCGCAACGATAAGGGTGAATTCACAGAACTTCGCCACGTCTGGCGATTTGATGAACTATTTAGCGCAACAATCATTCTTGACTTTGATAAAGACGGTGATGACAAGCTCAATGAAGCCGAGCTGAAAGAAGTTACAGATACGATTCACAAGTCGATCTCTGAGTTTGATTTTTTCACGGCTATTCGTGTTGCCGGCAAACCCGTAGATTTCTTCGAACCGGATGAACTAAAGGCCTATTTCAAAGATGGTCAAATGATCATGCTTCTCGAGATTGAGCCTTCATCCCCGCAGAATATGAAAAATGAGCCGGTTAAAGTTTCGATCAGCGACACAAGTTTCTATGTGGCTTTTGACTACACAGTGGAAAGTGTTTCTGTGTCGGGAAACAATAAGGGTTGTGCGGCCAGTGTTGTGCACCCTAATTTTGACGAACTTTATGCCGACAATTCTGAAACGCTGGCGGAAGCATTTTTTGATGATCCTACCAATACGGAGGATCTTGGTGATGAGTATTATTCTTGGGCGACGATTGATTGCACATGAACAGATTGGGCTGGATCTGTTTCGGAGTTGTCCTATTTGCCTTCTTGAGTGAAGGGATCGAGGCCTTTGCGCAGAGTTCGTTGGGGATTGGTCGCAACGAGCAGCAAATTCCAACCGGTGGTTTTGCTTCCGGTTTCTTTGATTGGGTCAGAACGCAGCAGGCTGCTTTTCACCAGTCGATCCGAGAGATTCTGGTTTCCATGAAAAGAGAAGGCGCTCATTTCTGGGCGCTTGTTTGGATCTGCTTTCTATACGGCGTATTTCATGCCGTGGGGCCGGGCCATGGCAAAGTTGTGATTTCGTCTTACATGGTTGCGAATGAAGTTGCAGTGCGCCGCGGGTTCATCGTCTCTATGGCGGCTGCCTTCATGCAAGGGCTGACGGCAGTTCTTGTCATTTCGTTTTTTATTCTCGCCTTACGTGGCAGTGGCATTAAATCGGGTGATCTGGCCTATTGGATGGAAGTGGCAAGTTACGTTGGGGTCATGCTGGTTGGCATTTGGCTTTTGTGGCGAAAACTTTTCGCTAAACCAAAGGTGCACGCTCACGATCATCAGCATTCCCATTCCCACGGTCACCATCATGATCACGAGCACCAGGGCCATGGAGACGTTTGCGATCATTGTGGTCATTCGCACATGCCGGAACCTGAAACTCTAATGGGCAAGTTTGGTCTTAAAGAAGCTTGGACTGCTGTTTTGGCGGTTGGCCTACGCCCTTGCACCGGCGCGCTGATTGTTTTGGTCTTTTGTTTCGCCAATGGACTTTATCTTGCAGGCATTGCATCAACGTTTGCTATGTCCATTGGCACTGGGCTTGCGGTTTCCGGTCTGGCGATGATAGCAGTTACCGCGAAGAATATGGCAATACGAATTTCCGGCGCACAAGCATCTCTTGGGCGCGTCAATCAAATCATCGAAATTACGGGCGCCTGTTTCATCTTCCTGATCGGTCTTGTGCTGTTTGTTGCTGCAATCAATTCCTGAGCCGCATTCACATTCGCGTAAGTTTAGATGGAAGAATCAGGAAAACTCGTTGTCTTGAGTGCATTGCGCCCTATCTGGGATTCATATTGAAGATTGCATTCCTCCCATGCTCTGGTTATTCCCATGCTTATGAAAAATGAAACAAAATCCGGTGTCGGACCTCTCCCTCCCGAACACCCCGCAGTTAAAATTGGTAAGGTAGGTGTTCTACTCGTCAACCTCGGCACGCCCGATGGGTATGACAAGAAAAACATGTACAAATATCTGCGCGAGTTTTTGACCGACAAGCGCGTGATCGAGTGGCCAAAAGCGCTTTGGTATCCGATTTTATTCGGGATTGTTTTGAATGTTCGCCCTGCAAAGTCTGGTGCCGCTTATAAAACTATCTGGAATGAAGAACTGGATGAGTCGCCGCTTCGCACCTTTACCCGGTCGCAATCCGACAAACTTGGCGAAACACTGAAGGATTTTGACAACATTGTTGTCGACTGGGCAATGCGATACGGCAATCCATCGATTCCTTCCCGGCTTGAATATCTGAAAGAGCAAGGCTGCGATCGCTTGCTGATCTTCCCGCTCTATCCACAATACTCAGCGGCAACAACCGCGACCGTGAATGATAAAGTATTTGAGCATCTGATGAAGATGCGTTGGATGCCTGCGGTTCGTACAGTTCCTCCATATCACGATGAACCCGTATATATTGACGCGCTTGCAGCTTCTATCGAGAATGCAATTGAGGAAATGCCAAACAAGCCTGAAAAAATCGTGGCCTCTTATCATGGTATCCCGCAAAGCTATTTCAAGAAGGGCGACCCCTATCATTGCCATTGTCACAAGACCACGCGGTTGTTGCGTGAGAAGCTTGGTATGGATGATGACTATCTGATCACCACATTCCAATCGCGATTTGGACCGGAGGAATGGCTTCAACCTTACACGGACAAGACGATTGAAAAGCTGGGTGATGAGGGCATGAAAGACATTGCCGTTTTCAATCCGGGTTTTAGTTCTGATTGTCTGGAGACGCTGGAAGAAATTGCCGGCGAGGGTGAAGAGATATTCCATGAACATGGTGGCGAGAATTTCAACCACATTGCTTGTTTGAATGACAGTAAAGAAGGCATGGATGTGATTGAGGCGCTTGTGCGTCGCGAACTTTCCGGCTGGATGTAATCATGTCTGATTGGCGGGAAGGAAAGCCCTACCGCCCCAATGTTGGCATATGTCTCATAAACAAAGAAAGCCTTGTCTGGTTCGGCAAAAGTTCTATTGCCGGACCCGAAATCGTTTCTCCGGGACGTGAATGGCAAATGCCGCAAGGGGGAATCGAGGAAGCCGAAGACCTTGTTGAGGCTGCCAAGCGCGAGCTTTGGGAAGAGACGGGTGCTAAGTCGGTGGAGCTAATTGCTGCGACCGATGAATGGTGGACTTATGAGTTTCCGGAAAACTATAAAGCGACAGGCCATAAGCTTGATCGCTTCCGCGGGCAAAAACAAAAGTGGGTTGCATTTCAGTTTGTTGGTGCCGACCATGAGTTCAATATTACTGCAGACCATACAGATGAACCGCAAGAGTTTCTTGATTGGCGATGGATGAGTGCAACTGAAGCCCTTGATTTCACTGTAGATTTCAAGATTGAGCAGTATAGGCGAGTATTCTCGGCGTTTTCTGAATATTTGCGAGCGGTTTAAATAAATCTTTACAAGACGTTAACCGAAATGTTCCGGTTTTGTTTGTAAATTGTAAATGCAATTACCATATCAAGTTCACAGATAGTTGATAATTGATGCGCAATAGGGCGCAGGAGGGCATTCTATGTTTTTTGGATTTGAAATAGCGATTTTGGTACTGGCAGTTGTCGTTCTGCTGGTTATTTTTGCCGGTGTTAAGCAGATTCCGCAGGGTTTTAATTACACTGTCGAACGTTTCGGACGGTTTACAAAAACCTTGAAACCGGGACTTAATCTGATTGTTCCATTCGTTGATCAGATTGGCGCAAAAATGAATATGATGGAACAGGTTCTTGATGTGCCAACCCAACAGGTGATCACGAAAGACAACGCTACGATCAGTGCGGATGGAGTAACCTTTTTCCAGATCCAGGACGCGCCACGCGCGGCCTATGAAGTGCGCGATCTTGAGCGCGCATTGCTGAACCTTACTATGACAAACATCCGTACCGTGATGGGTTCGATGGATCTTGATGAACTTCTTGCAAAACGTGACGAGATAAACGATCGATTACTTCGTGTGGTCGACGAAGCTGCAGGTCCTTGGGGTGTAAAGATTACACGTATTGAGATCAAGGATATCAACCCGCCAAAAGACCTGGTGGATGCTATGGACCGTCAAATGAAGGCGGAACGTGAGAAACGCGCAAATATTCTTGATGCACAAGGGTTCCGTGAAGCCGAGATTTTGAAGGCCGAAGGTGAAAAGCAATCACAAATTCTGAAAGCGGAAGGCGAACGCGAGGCAGCATTCCGTGATGCGGAAGCGCGCGAGCGTCTTGCAGAAGCGGAAGCTAAAGCAACAACCATGGTTTCCGAAGCTATAGCAGGCGGAAATACGCAAGCGATCAACTACTTTGTCGCTCAGAAATATACGGAAGCCCTTGGTCAAATTGCATCGGCTGACAACCAGAAAGTGATCATGCTGCCGCTTGAAGCTACGTCTCTAATAGGCTCTCTGGGTGGGATTGGTGAAATTGCGAAAGATGTATTTGGTAATGGGCCAACGGATGGTGGTTCTTCACCAACACCCCCTAACCGCACACGCACCACGCCTTCTGTGACAAGCTCCGGTGTTGTGAACCCGAGTGATGCTTTCGGTAAGAGGAACCAGTAATGATGGCAGACTTTATAGCACTTCTTGGACCTTGGACATGGGTCGTCTTGGGTCTCGTTCTTCTCGGAATAGAAATCGTACTGCCGAGCACCTTCCTTCTATGGCCTGGGATTGCGGCCATGATCGTTGGCTTTGTTACGCTCATTTTGGGTGTTGATAGTTCCATATGGCCTTGGCAGGCGCAGGTTCTGGTGTTCCTCGTTTTATCTCTGATTGTTGCATATTTCGGTCGTAAGATCTGGAAAGACAATCATTGGGATAAGAGCGAAGTAGAAGGCCTAAATGAGCGCGGCGCACAATTGATCGGCCAGATGGGTGTTCTTACCGATGCAATCGCCAACGGACACGGCCGTGTTAAAATTGGAGATACCACCTGGCGTGTACGTGGTGAAGATGCAAAAGCGGGTTCGAAAGTCCGCGTTGTTTCAGCGGATGCTGGTACGCTTGACGTAGAGAGTGTTTAAGCAACACCTATTCGCAATAGATCATGCAAATGAATAATACCGACGGGGATTGAAGAATTCCCGTCCGTTACAATCAGAGCGCTGATATTAAATTCATTCAGTGTTGCCATTGCGGAAGTTACTAGAACATCCTGTGATATGGTTTTAGGACTTTTGGTCATCAGATCATCGACCCGCATCGCCTGAAGATTTTTATCCAAATTTCTTGCTAGGTCGCCATCGGTAAAAATTCCAACCAATTCACCCTTGTCATTGGTTACGCCGACACAACCAAAGCGTTTTTCTGAAAGCGTCATAATGGCAACGGGCATGGGGGTGTCTTCCGGCACCAATGGCACCGCATCGCCTTTATGCATAACTTCCGAAATGCGTGTTAAGCTCGAACCTAGCGATCCACCCGGGTGATAAATTCCAAAATCATCCGCAGAAAACCCGCGACCTTCAAGGAGGGAAACAGCAAGCGCATCGCCAATCGCCATTTGCATGATTGTGGATGTGGTAGGCGCAAGGCCATTCGGGCAGGCTTCTTCTACTTTTGGCAGTTCAAGGCAGATGGTTGCTTCGCGCCCCAGTGCAGACTCGGCGTTGCGTGTAATTGCGATCAGCGGAATGTTGAACCGGCTTGCATATGCCAGAACGCCTTTAAGTTCTGCCGTTTCTCCTGACCAAGATAGCGCAATCACTGCATCATCTCTTGCGATCATGCCAAGGTCGCCATGGTTTGCTTCTGCGGGATGGACAAAGAATGCAGGTGTACCGGTTGAAGCAAGCGTTGCAGCCAGTTTGCCTCCAACATGTCCGCTCTTTCCAACGCCTGTTACAATCACGCGTCCCTTTATATCACTGATGGTTGAGCAGGCTTGATCAATCGCATGGCCAAGTTCTCCTTGGATCGCATGCGCAAGAGTTTCCAAACCTTTGATCTCAGTCGTGATGGTTCTCAGTGCCGATGCGGTGTTATTCGAAGCGTTCATTTTATGGGCTTTCTTAGCGTTGTATCGACCAATGGAAACCATTCGTTAACCACAAAAGTTTACGGTTTGGCAATAAATCACCGTCGCGAAAAATGTAAATGACCCGATCGAAAAAGTCCAAGCTGGTTCAACACTTGACCACACTATTTGTTGGTAGCTCAATGTTGGCAATTTCCAATACAGCTTTGGCGCAAAGCAATGGCGAGGCGTCTATTTTCGATGGCGAACTGCGTGGCTCTATTGATCGAAATTCTTCCGGAACGCCAAGAACGACTGATAATCTGGATTTGAATTCTGCTGCAGGTAGGCGTGCGCAATTGCTTGGAGAAACACTCGTTAGCGAAACAACTGCCGAGGATACTGCAGTTCCGGCCGTGAGACCTCAGCGGCCAAATCCGCTACCTCTTTCACCCCGTGTGCAGCAGCGTGCACAAGCGGCAACTCCGACACCGCAAATTTTTAATCCGCAAAGTGTTGATCAATCTCCACGCGGCAATATTGCGGTTGACCCGGTTCAAACAAGCGAAACAGCTGTGCCCGAAGACGATCCTTTTGGCGCGACAGGCTTTAGGTTAGGGACGTTTGAGGCGGATGCGTCCCTTGAACAAACAATCGGTTACTCCAGCAATGTCTCTCAGAATGTGGACGGTGAAGGTGGCGGATTTTCACAAACAGATGCAGCGCTCAATTTGATTTCAGATTGGTCGCGGCATGAACTGCAAATCAATCTGAACGGCAGCTATCGCAGGCCTTTTGACAGTGACGAGATTGATCGCCCGCTATTCAATGCCAATACAGCATTGCGCCTGGACCTTGTGGATGGGTTCACGGTAACGACCGATGGATTTTACACTGCTCAAACGCAAGATTTTACCAGCACTATCCTTGCTCCGGGAGCGGTTGATACACCACTTGTCCAAAACTATGGTGGCGGCATTGAGCTGGAACGCTCTGATCGCAAGTTGCAATTTGTATTGCGTGGTGAGATCGAACGCGAAGAATTTGAAAATGCAAGCCTAGGCGGGGCGCTTGTTGTCCCACAAGATGATCTGAATAATCTTGAATATGGTGCAACCTTGCGCGTTGGTTATGAGGTTTCGCCAGCGATCACGCCTTATGTGGAGGGAAGGTACGCAATCCGGGATTTTGAGTTGCCTCGAGATCGCAATGGTCTGCGGCGCGATAGTAGAATTTTTGAACTGCGCGGTGGGGTCGAACTGGATTTAGGCGACAAAGTTCAGGGCGAGATTGCTGCTGGATATGTCACGCAAAACTTTGAAGATGAGGCACTTGATACTCTGGACGGCTTTACGCTGAACGGAACGCTCAATTGGTCTCCTGAGCGGGACACAACACTCGCATTAACCTTGGGTACAGAAACAAACACCTCGATTAACGCAGCTGAGAATGGCTCAATTATTTATACTGCAGGGCTTTTGGCAGAACGCCGGATCACAGATCGCTGGTCGATTAACGGCAATATTGATTATCAACTGGAAACCAATGATGACCGCAACACAACGTTTGAGTTGGGCGTGGGTACGCAATATTGGTTGAACAGATATCTAGCCCTAACAGCGAATGGTGAGTATGTTTCGTTCTCATCAGACGCACCGGATTCAGATTTTGATGAGTTCAGTGTAAGGGCGGGCGTTAGACTGCAACGCTAGGACACAAACAAAATACGCATTGTATTGTGTCCAATGGTTACATCGTATTCAGCATTTCCCTGATTTGTTCGGCAATCTCAGCGTCATCTAATGCAAAAGCAATGTTTGCTTCGATGAAGCCCGCTTTAGACCCGCAATCAAAAGTTTGGCCAGTGAATACATGGCCGTAGAAGGACTGCTGATTGGCAAGCGTGAGCATGGCATCAGTCAACTGAATTTCGTTGCCTGCACCCGGCTTTTGATCTTCAAGGATGTCGAAAATCTCTGGCTGTAGAATGTAGCGACCATTGATAAAGAGATTGGATGGTGCCGTTCCTGGGGCCGGTTTTTCTACCATGCCAGTGATTTCAAAACCGTCTCCTGCGGGACTTCCCTTTTCAATGACCCCGTATTTGTGGGTTTCTTCCCAAGCCACTTCTTCGGTTGCAATGATATTACCGCCAGTCTGACTGTAAAGATCCATCATCCCGGAGAGGCACCCTTTCTCGTCTTTCATCACCATATCAGGCAACAAAAGCGCAAATGGCTCATTGCCCACAATATCGCGCGCGCACCAAACAGCATGTCCAAGCCCAAGAGGGGCCTGTTGTCGTGTGAAGCTGGTTTGACCCGCCGCCGGCTGATAATGTTCGAGGACTGCAAGTGCTTCTTTTTTCTCGCGTTTCTGGAGTGTATCCTGTAGCTCGTACGCGAGATCAAAGTGGTCTTCGATGACCCCTTTGTTTCTGCCTGTCACGAAAACGAAGTGTTCAATGCCTGCTTTCTTTGCCTCGTCAACGGCATACTGAATAACCGGCTTATCAAGCACAGTGAGCATTTCTTTTGGTACGGATTTTGTTGCGGGTAGGAACCGGGTTCCCAAACCTGCGACAGGAAATACGGCTTTTTTTACAGGCTTAACAGAGTTCATGTTCTCTCCATAATCGTGCTATCATACACATGGACCACGCTTGCTTAACAATTGCTGAACCAAATCGGCACATTTTTATTTGCTCATTTAGTGCGATTCTAATGCTTTTGGTTTACCTTGTCTCGCGCTGGTGGTGGAAAAGGGTAAGAACGATGACGGTAATGGTTACCGGAGGTGCGGGCTATATTGGCTCTCACATGGTTTGGGAATTATTGGACAACGACGAAGATGTCGTTGTGGTAGACAATCTCGTGACAGGATTTGAGTGGTCTATTCCCAAAGGCGTTACATTCGTCAAAGCAGATATTGGCGACCAAGAGGCGATTGAGCAAGTGCTCCGCGAGCACAAAGTTGATGCAATCGTACACTTTGCGGGCTCCGTTGTGGTGCCAGAATCCCTCGAAGACCCTCTTAAATACTATCAGAACAATACCGGTAATTCGCGCAACCTGATTGCTGCGGCTGTTAAGTCTGGTGTTAAGCGCTTTATTTTTTCCTCCACAGCTGCCGTTTATGGTGAGCCACTAACAACAGGCCCTATTGCTGAGAATGCAATTCTTAATCCGATGTCACCCTATGGCACGTCCAAATTGATGACTGAGTTGATGATCCGGGATACTGCGCTTGCGCATGAATTGGATTATGTGATTCTGCGGTATTTCAATGTTGCTGGCTGTGACTTGAAAGGGCGCACAGGCCAATCCACCGCAGGCGCTACGCACCTTATCAAAGTGGCTTGCGAAGCGGCCGCTGGAAAACGCCCGATGATGAAGGTGTTCGGTACAGATTATGATACCGAAGATGGCAGCTGCATTCGTGATTTCATTCACGTCAACGATCTTGTCAACGCGCACTATGTTGCGTTGAATTTCCTGCGCAATGGCGGGAGAAAATTTACCGCGAATTGTGGTTACAGTCAGGGATACTCTGTGCTTGACGTGATTGATGCGGTGAAGCGGGTTTCCGGAAACGATTTCAGAGTTGTGAAAACCGATCGCCGTGCAGGAGATATTCCGGCGCTCACGGCCAATTCAAACCGTTTGCAAACACGGTTGAACTGGGAACCAAAGCACAATGATCTCGACGTGATCGTTGCTTCTGCGCTTGAGTGGGAGAAAAAACTTCTGAACATGCGAAAAAGCGCATAATCAGGCTTTGCCAACAATCACAATTTCTTGAGCAATCCGCCTTCGTGCTGTCCATTATTTATTGTTAACGGATCGTTGCTAACTTTTTACATTAGTGATTCGGATACACAGATATTAGGACTAGGGTGGATATGACATTCCAGTGGGATTTATCAGGTAAGATTAAAACGATTGCGTTGGCTGCAGTGATTGCAGGCGGTTCTTTCTCGGTTGAAGCGCATGCGGATGCGGGATTTAAGAACTGGATAAGTGACTTCTATTCAGTGGCAGCAAAGAGTGGTATTTCCAGACAAACCTACAATGCTGTGTTTCAGGGTGTCAGCAGTCCTGATCCGGCGGTAATCAAATCTGCCAATTTTCAACCCGAGTTCAAGTCCAAGGTTTGGGACTACATGGATAACCGTGTTACAGACTCCGCTGTTGAAATGGGCCTTGAACTGAAGGTCAAATACAAACGCTGGCTGGATATCATCGAAAAACAGTACGGCGTTGATCGGCACATATTGTTGGCGATCTGGTCCATGGAAACATCCTATGGCGCCGCACTTGTTCGTGAAGGTGCTTTGCGAAATGTAGCACGTTCACTTGCCACGCTTGCATATCAAGATAAACGCCGTCGTAAGTTTGCCCGCTCGCAGCTCATTGCAGCCATGAAAATCGTTCAAAACGGGGATGTGTCTGCTTCAGGTCTTCGCGGATCTTGGGCTGGGGCAATGGGACATACGCAATTTATTCCAACGAGTTACCTGACCTGGGCGCAAGACATTGATGGTGATGGGCGTCGTAACATTTGGGAATCTGTTCCGGATGCTTTGGCTTCTGCTGCGAACCTTCTGAAAAAGAACGGTTGGCGAACAGGGAAGACCTGGGGTTACGAAGTAACAACACCCGCTGGATTCAGCACAGATCGCGTTGGTACTAAAAGTCGTACATTGTCCGAATGGCAGAAACTGGGCTTGCGTCGTGTCTCAGGCAAGCCGTTTCCGCGTCCTTCAGACAAGGCCAATGTCAAAATTCTTGCCGGCTCAAAGGGGCCGGCCTTCCTTATGTTGAAAAACTTTTTTGTTCTCAAGAGCTACAACAATGCTGACAAATATGCGCTTGCGGTCGGGCATCTAGCAGATCGATTGCGCGGGTCTGGCCCGTTCGTTGTAGATTGGCCACGTGGTTATATCCCACTGGGTGAAGAAGAACGTAAAGAGCTTCAAGAGCGCCTTAAGGTTCTGGGTTTCTATGATGGTGAGATTGACGGTAAGATTGGCTCTGGCTCGAGGGGTGCAATCAAAAATTATCAAGCCAAAGTTGGTCTTGCGCAGGACGGATATGCCTCCAAAAAAGTGTTGGCAAGCTTGCGAAAGCGGACATAGACGCCGTTAAATCGTCCCCAACGTCGTTTTGCGGTTAACACTGTGTGACTTTTGTCAATTGACACAATGCGACCTCATATGTTGCTTATAGTTTCATGACTTTAGGTAATATAGAGGTTGCATAACATGCTGCGGAGGCTTTTGATTGCATTCACAGTACTGCTTGGATTTTCGGTTATAGTTCCGGAAGTGCGTACAATCCGTAACGTTGTTGGCGTCTCTGAAGTTCAGGCTCAAGAAGTCAAACGCAAGCGGAAGACCCTATTTGATGTTCTGTTTAAGCGCCGGAAGAAGAAAAAGAACCGTGCGACAAATCGTGTAAACCGAAACAACCTTAGCGATGTCCGTGGGGTAACCAAAAAGAAGAGCAAGCAGAAGACTGCTGCGCGATCTACGACCACTACCAAAAAGAAGAAGCGCTCCAGCAAAGTTACCAAACCGCAAGTTATTGCTGTGAAATCAGAAAATGCCGCCAAAATTCTAGTGATTGGTGACTTCATGGGCAGTGGTGTGGCTAACGGTCTTGAACGTTTGTATGCCGATAACCCCGATATTGTGATTGTGAACAAGGGAAATGCTTCCTCTGGTCTCGTGCGCGATGATGTAATTGACTGGCCGAATTCTGTTGCCGCGATGATTGAAGAACATAAGCCGATTGCTTTGGTGACTCTTGTAGGGATGAATGATCGCCAGAAAATGCGCCTCGAAACGGGTCGTGTAGAAAAACTTTCTGAGGCCTGGCTGGCTGAATATAACAAGCGGGTAGAGAAACTGGCTTCTATCGGCCGTGACCGCGGCATCCCGCATGTTTGGGTGGGATTGCCACCCGTGCGTTCTGGCAGAATGAATGCTGACTATCTCGTCTTCAATGAAATCTATCGTGGCAAAGTTGAGGCGGCTGGTGCTACCTTTGTCGATGTTTGGGACGGTTTTACCAACGCAGAAGGAAAATACGTGAGCGCAGGGCCAGACATTAACGGCCAGATTGTGCGGCTCCGTGGTTCAAAAGGTATTACGATGCTTCGCGCCGGTAGACAGAAACTTGGTTTCTTCGTAGATAAGGCTTTGAAGCGACTTGGCGTTATTGGTGATGCTGAGGGTGCGCGGTTTGCTTCTCTTGGTACAATCAACCTCAAGAATGCCCAACCACAAGTCCCTGAATATGACCCTGTTGGAACTGGCAAAACCGTGATTATCTCGCTTGGTTCTCCAGCATCAGATGGTGGCAATGTTTTGGAAGGTGATCCGAAAGATGAAAAACCGGAAGATCGGGAAAAGAGTGTCAGCTATTCATTGGTTGAAAAAGGCTTGATCGATCAGCCGCAGGCCGGGCGTATTGATGCGGGTTGGGGAATACCAGCGCCTGCCGCACCAGTCGCTAAAACGGAGCCTGTCAAACTAGATGCGAAAAGCGATACCAAGACTGACCAGTCTTCAAGTGTCGCTCCTTCCGATACCAAGCTTCCTAAAGTCACCAATATTGACCCTGCCGATAGCCAGACTCGTCAGCTCGTGAACACGCAAACGCAGTAAGTTTTGCGGCTTACGCGGGCAGGGACGTCTCACCCATCAGATCAAGGTCAATTGAGCGCGCGGCCTGTCTGCCTTCACGAATGGCCCAAACGACGAGCGATTGGCCACGACGGCAATCGCCAGCCGCATATAGTCCATCCACTGAGGTGCGATAATCACTGTCGTTAGCATCGATTGAAACATCGCCCCGTCGACTTTCTTTAAGCTTTGGGTCCAGTTCCTTAATGAAGGTTTCAACTAATGGGCTACCAAAGCCGATTGCGATGAAAGCAAGGTCGGCTTTCATGATGAACTCGGTTCCTTCAATCGGCGCGCGCTTTTCGTCTACCCGCACACATTTCACGCCGGAGAGTTTTCCGTTTTTGCCGACAAACTCAAGGGTAGCGGCCATAAACTCGCGTTTCGCACCTTCTGCCTGGGATGATGATGTGCGCATTTTCGTCGCCCAGTAAGGCCAAACCGTCATCTTGTCCTCGCGCTCTGGTGGTTCAGGGCGAATGTCGAGTTGCGTTACATTTACCGCGCCTTGGCGGAAAGATGTGCCGATACAATCAGAAGCCGTGTCGCCACCACCAACAACAACGATGTTTTTTCCTGCGGCCCAGATTTCTTCTGATGGCCAGCCCGTGCTGTTGATGGCTTCTCCTCCAACGCGGCGATTTTGCTGAACGAGGAACGGCATTGCGTCATAAACGCCAGCAAGATCTTGCCCCGGCAGGCCCGGATCACGTGGTGTTTCAGATCCCGCAGAGATGAGAACAGCATCGTGGTCTTTCATCAAGTTATTTGAAGAAACATCGACACCGATATGGGCGTTGTAGTGGAACGTAACACCTTCTGCCTGCATTTGCTCGACCCGTACATCGATGTAATGTTTTTCCATCTTAAAGTCAGGAATGCCATAGCGTAGCAAACCGCCAGCTTTGGATTCGCGTTCATATACATGAACTTCATGACCAACACGTGCTAGTTGCTGTGCCGCTGCAAGGCCCGCGGGACCCGAACCCACGATAGCAATCTTCTTGCCTGTTCTTTCAGAAGCAGGTTCCGGCTTTATCAGACCGAGTGAATAGGCTTTGTCAGCGATAGCCTGTTCAACCGTCTTGATCGCCACTGGCTCGTCTTCAAGGTTAAGCGTGCACGCTTCTTCGCATGGGGCAGGGCAGATGCGGCCTGTAAACTCCGGGAAGTTGTTCGTAGAGTGCAGGTTTTTTACAGCTTGTTCCCAGTCATCATTGTAGATGAGGTCATTCCAATCCGGGATTTGGTTATGAACCGGACAGCCGGTATCGCCGTGACAATAGGGAATGCCACAATCCATGCAGCGCGCAGCTTGTTTTGCAACTTCGCTATCGTCCATGGGAATTGTGAATTCGTTGAAATGCCGAACGCGATCGGATGCAGGCCGATACTTCGGTACCTGACGATCAATCTCGAGAAACCCTGTAACCTTACCCATAATCTATTCCTACTCCGCCGCAATCTTGCCCATACGACGGTCTTCCATTTCCTGGAGCGCGCGCTTGTATTCAACTGGCATGACTTTCACAAACTTCGTGCGATAGTTTTCCCAATCGTCGAGTATCTTTTGCGCGCGCGTTGAACCCGTGTAGTGCAGATGGTTCGTAATCAATTGGCGTAAACGCTCAAGATCAAATCTACTCATGTCCGAGGTGATGTCGACACGGCCTTTGTGCATCATGTCACCGCCGTGGTGATGAAGCTTTTCAAGGAGAGCGTCTTCTTCTGGCATCGGTTCAAGGTTGACCATAGCCATGTTGCAACGTTGTTCAAACGTTCCTGAACCATCCAAAACATAAGCCACACCGCCGGACATGCCTGCCGCAAAATTGCGACCTGTTCCGCCAAGGACCACCACCACGCCGCCGGTCATATACTCGCAGCCGTGGTCGCCCACACCTTCGACAACTGCAATCGCACCAGAGTTGCGAACAGCGAACCGCTCGCCGGCTACGCCACGGAAATAACATTCACCGCTGATCGCGCCGTAAAGAACGGTGTTGCCAACGATGATAGACTTCTCAGCAACAAGGTTGGACTCCTCAGCAGGGCGAATAATAATGCGCCCGCCAGAAAGGCCCTTGCCAACATAGTCATTGCCATCGCCTTGCAGGTCAAATGTAATGCCTTTAGCGAGGAACGCGCCAAAGCTTTGTCCGGCTGTGCCCTTTAGCGACACGGCAATCGTATCGTCTTCCAGTCCCTCATGGCCGTAAATTTCAGCCAACTTACCGGATAACATTGCACCTGCAGAGCGATCCACATTGGTGATTGCTGTTTCGATTTTGACAGGCTTCGCTTTCTCCAAGGCAGGCTTAGATTCCTCAATCAGCTTGCGGTCGAGAATGTCGTCAATCGGATGCTTTTGCAATTCGGTTTGATAGATCGCCTGCTTGTCCGCTTCAGGCTTGTAGAAAATGCGTGAGAAGTCGAGGCCTTTGCCTTTCCAATGGTCCAGCATTTCTGATTTTTGAAGCACGTCACTTTCGCCGATCATTTCGTCGAACTTTTCAAAACCCAACTCTGCCATGATCTTGCGAGCTTCTTCAGCAACGAAGAAGAAATAGTTGATGACGTGCTCCGGTGTGCCACGGAAGCGCTTGCGCAAAACAGGGTCCTGTGTCGCTATGCCTACCGGGCAGGTGTTTAGATGACATTTGCGCATCATAATACAGCCTGCCGCGATCAAAGGCGCAGTAGAAAATCCAAATTCATCCGCCCCTAACAATGCGCCGACAATGACATCACGTCCTGTCTTAAGGCCGCCATCCACTTGTAGTTTAATTCGTGAGCGTAGCTTGTTTAGAACGAGTGTTTGTTGGGTTTCAGCAAGGCCGATTTCCCATGGGCTTCCTGCATGCTTGAGCGAGGTGAGAGGTGAAGCGCCTGTGCCGCCGTCAAACCCTGAAACAGTAATATGATCAGCTCGAGCTTTTGCAACGCCAGCAGCAACCGTTCCAACACCCACTTCAGCAACAAGTTTTACAGAAATATCCGCTTTCTCGTTGACGTTTTTCAGATCGTAGATCAGTTGAGCCAGATCTTCGATAGAATAGATGTCATGGTGTGGTGGTGGGGAGATAAGACCAACGCCAGGTGTTGAGTGGCGTGTTTTAGCGATCACGGCGTCCACTTTGTGGCCGGGCAATTGTCCACCTTCACCCGGTTTCGCGCCTTGTGCTACTTTGATTTGGATCATATCTGAATTGACCAGATACTCTGTTGTCACACCAAAGCGACCGGAAGCAACCTGTTTAATTGCAGAGCGTTCTGGATTAGGAGAGCCGTCTTCCATTGGGTAGAAACGATCTGGTTCTTCGCCACCTTCACCTGTGTTTGACTTGCCGCCGATCTGGTTCATCGCAACAGCAAGAGCGGAGTGCGCCTCACGGGATATAGAGCCGAACGACATTGCTCCGGTTGAAAAACGTTTTACGATTTCAGCTGCTGGCTCGACTTTGTCCAGATCAATTGATTTCCGGCCAATCTCGTCTGCGGATTTGATCTTGAACAAGCCACGGATGGTTGAAAACTCTCGGGAAGCACGGTTGGTTTCTTCAGCGAATTTTTCGTATCGCTCAGCGGAATTCCCGCGTACGGCATGTTGAAGATTGGCGACATTGTCTGGTGTCCAAGCATGGGTTTCACCGCGCATTCGATAGGCGTATTCACCACCGATATCGAGAGCTGTTGCCAGCACCTGATCATCGCTGAATGCAGCGTTATGGCGGGTCATTGTTTCTTCCGCAATTTCCTGAAGACCGACGCCTTCAATCATAGATGCAGTGCCGAAGAAGAACTCTTCAATGAGCTCAGAGGAAAGGCCAACCGCATCAAAAATCTGCGCACCGCAGTAAGACTGATAGGTTGAGATGCCCATTTTGGACATCACTTTCAGAATACCTTTGTCGATTGCTTTGATATATCGCTCAACGATTTCAGTTGTGTCGACTTCGTCGGGGAACTCGCCTTTGGCATGCATGTCAGCGAGAGTTTCAAACGCCAGATACGGATTGATCGCCTCTGCACCGAACCCAGCGAGAACACAGAAGTGATGGACTTCGCGCGGCTCGCCGGTTTCGAGCACTAAGCCAACAGAGGTTCTCTGGCCTTTGCGAATAAGGTGATGATGAACAGCCGCAGTTGCCAGCAATGCCGGAATTGCTATGCGTTTTGCTCCGATCTGACGATCAGAGAGAACGATGATGTTGTAACCATTATGCACCGCCTGTTCAGCGCGGGCGCGAAGTGAATCGAGTGCTGCCCCCATGCCCTCGGCACCACGATCTTTATTATACGTGATATCGAGCGTGATGGTCATAAACTGATTGTCGGCAATGTCACCAATTTCGCGAATTTTCTCAAGATCATGGTTTGAGAGAATTGGTTGGCGAACTTCCAAACGTTTTTGTTCGGACAAGCCTTGCAGATCAAAAAGATTAGGCCGCGGGCCGATGAATGAAACAAGGCTCATCACGGACTCTTCGCGGATCGGATCAATTGGCGGATTGGTTACCTGCGCAAACAGTTGTTTGAAGTAGGTGTATAGCAGTTTCGGCTTGTTCGAGAGCGCGGAAATCGGCGTATCCGTACCCATTGAACCGATCGCTTCTTGGCCTGTGGTGGCCATTGGGGCCATGATCAGTCTTAGATCTTCCTGCGTATAACCAAACGCCTGCTGGCGATCCAGCAAGCCTTCTGCACTTTCACGTGCTTGGCGTGTCGGCAACGGCATTTCTTCAAGTACGATTTGTGTGCGATCTAGCCATTTCTGATATGGGTTCTGGTTGGAAAGTTCTTTCTTGATGGTTTCGTCAGAAATGATCTCGCCTTTTTCCATATCGATGAGGAGCATACGTCCCGGCTGCAAACGCCATTTTTCGACAATGTCTTTTTCCGCGACTGGCAAAACTCCGGATTCGGAGGACATGATCACACGGTCATCTTTTGTAACGATGTAGCGGGCTGGGCGCAGGCCATTGCGGTCGAGCGTTGCGCCGATCTGGCGGCCATCTGTGAAGGCCACCGCAGCGGGGCCATCCCAAGGTTCCATCATCGCGGCATGATACTCATAAAATGCCCGGCGAGATTCATCCATCAAGGGATTGTCGGACCATGCCTCCGGGATCAACATCATAACGGCGTGGGTGAGGGAATAGCCGCCCATGAAGAGAAATTCCAATGCATTATCAAAACACGCAGTATCGGACTGGCCTTCGTAAGAGATCGGCCAGAGCTTGTTGATGTCATCAGCGAAAAGCGGTGATGAAACAGATGCCTGACGTGCTGCCATCCAGTTTACATTGCCACGAAGAGTGTTGATTTCACCGTTGTGGGCAACCATACGGTAGGGGTGGGACAGTTTCCAAGACGGAAATGTGTTGGTGGAAAATCGTTGGTGAACCAGCGCGAGTGCTGATGTGAAACGCTCATCTTGCAGGTCGTGATAATACGGACCCAACTGGTCTGCGAGGAACATGCCTTTATAAACGATTGTTCTGGATGAGAACGACACGATGTAGAAGCCGCTATCGCGCGCATTTGTGTTGTTGAAGATCTTGTTCGAAATTGCTTTGCGCGTCACATAAAGTTTGCGCTCAAAATCATCTCCTTCATGTTTTGCATCCGGGCAGGCAACAAACAATTGATGGTGAATTGGCTCTGTTCCGGCGATTTCCGGATCTTGAGAAAGGTGTGTGTTATCGACGCCCAATGTCCGTTCACCAAGGAGCGTGAGGCCTTCTTCCTGTAAAACAGATTTAGCAATTTCTAGAACCTGTTTGTTTAATCCTTTTTCGCGGGGCAAGAAAAGCTGGGCAACGCCATAGGAACCGACGCGTGGGATATCAAAACCTGCTTCTTTACAAACTTCAGAGAAAAACGCGTGCGGAATTTGCACCAACATGCCTGCGCCATCGCCCATCAGCGGATCAGCGCCAACCGCACCTCGATGCTCAAGGTTCTTCAGCATTTGCAAGCCGTCTTTAATGATTGAATGGCTCGCAGCACCTTTCATATGAGCAACAAAACCAACGCCACATGCGTCTTTTTCGTTTTTCGGGTCGTATAGACCCTGTTTCATCGGGAGGCGATGTGTTTTTGTTCTTGATCCGCTAATCATTTTTCCGCTCATGTCGAACACATACCTGCCTACTGAAGTTAAGGCAGCTACCCTTACCTAGTTTTTCTGAGTTTGGATTTATCTATATTTTAGTGCGGAGGCACTAGAGGATCAATCTTTGTTCGCAGGCCTGCGACAAGATTCCGAAACCTCCAAGATAAAGCCAAAAAGGACAGTAATGCTGTCCCTTTATTTGAAACATGCCAAATATGGCTTGGCATTTCAAGGGGCAATAAAAATGAGACTTTGACTTCTTATGGTTGAAATCATATGGTTAACACAATTGGGGCGTAGTTTGGCATGGGCAATTTTGTGTTCGTTACGAGTTACGCAATTCGGTACCAGTTAATGGATTGTGGGGGATCTGACTTGCTTTATCGCCCCTAAAGCTTGTCTATAATATTCCTTTTTCATTTTAGGCTGGCTACTGAGAGGCCCGGTTCTTTTTGAAGAGCCGGGCCGTTTTTTGTTTCAATTGCTGTTTTTCATCCGAATTTGTGAATTGCTATTGCATGTTTTGAATTGCCAGCTGAAATAGAGCCATCATTTTTCAGAGTAATAAGGCGTTACCATTCATGAAATTTGCAAGTGACAATTGGTCAGGGGCGGCACCGGAAATTTCGGAAGCCTTGAAGAAACATGCTGATGGATTCGCAACTGCGTACGGGGATAGTGAGCTGGATCGAGAGATTGAACAGAAAATTGCCGATATTTTTGAACGTGAATGTGCGGTATTTTTTGTAGGAACCGGTACAGCTGCCAACTCCCTTGCAGCAGCTGCGGTCGCGAAACCCGGCGGTGTTGTGTTTTGTCAGAGTGAGGCACACTTGTTGGCCAATGAAGGCGGCGCGCCTGAATTTCTTACAAGCGGTGGGCGCATGGTTCCGGTATCAGGAAATGACGGCAAGATGAATGCAGATACACTCGCTGCGGTTGTGGCTCGGTATCCCAATCATTTCAATCATTTGGGGCAGGGCACACTGGTTAGTATTACGCAGTCAACAGAGGCTGGCACTGTCTATTCACTGGACGAAATAGAGGCGATAGGAGATATCGCAAAGCAGGCAGAACTGCCATTGCATATGGATGGTGCGCGATTTGCCAATGGGCTTGTGCAGCTGGGGTGCAGTCCTGCTGAAATGACCTGGAAACGCGGCGTTGATATGGTCTCATTTGGGGGCACAAAAAATGGATGCTGGTGTGCGGAAGCCTTACTGGTGTTCAAGGATGCAATTGTTGAGAATTTCAAATTCAATCGTAAGCGGATGGGGCATCTTTTCTCGAAAACCCGATTTATTAGCGCGCAATTCGAAGCCTACCTGGAAGATGGGCTATGGTTAAAGCTGGCCAAGCATTCTAACGCAATTGGTGAAAAGCTGGAGGCTGCTATCAGGTCATCCAACAAAGTTCGCTTAGCGTGGGAAAGCCAATCCAATCAGGTTTTCTTTATCGCAAAGAGGGCTGACGCGGAAGAGATGTTAGAGAAGGGCGCAAGTTTCTATCCGTTTGCCACGCCACGCTCTTTGGAAGGCACATTGCTGCCGAATGAACAAGTCTACAGGTTGGTCGCATCGTTTAATTCAACTGAAGACGATGTGAAAGCATTTCAGGCGCTTCTTTGAAACTCAGCGTGATTCGCGCAAAAAGCGGAAAAGGCGCCCGATTGGGCGCCTCTCCAGCAACGACGAAATTTTAAGGGGAGGGGAGTTTCCGTCGTTGTATGTGGTGTAAACTTAAGCAGCTTTTTTGGTTTTCTTGCTTTCGATCTGGCGGATATTTTTTCCGATCGCGATCTTCTTGGGCTTCATCGCTTCCGGAATTTCTCTCACGAGATCAATGTGGAGAAGTCCGTTCTCAAGACTTGCTTCCCGCACTTCAACGTGATCAGCAAGCTGGAATTTGCGTTCGAATGAGCGCGCAGCAATTCCTTGGAACAGAACTTCACGGGCGTCGTCTTCGACTGTTTCTTTCTCGGCGGAAATCGTCAGAGCGTTTTGTTTGGCCTCAATGTTGATTTCTTCTTCAGAAAACCCTGCAACAGCCATGGAAATCCGATAAGAATCTTCGCCTGTGCGCTCAATGTTGTACGGTGGATAAGACTGCCCCTGATCAGGCTGAGTCATGTTGTCCAACAACGAAAACAAGCGGTCAAAACCAACTGTTGAGCGATAAAATGGGGTATAATCTATGTTACGCATGAAATGTCCTCCTTAAAGCGACGTTTGCGTTTAGGGGCTTTTTGCCCGATTGATGTTCCCTTCCAGATAACTGGCAAAGGTTTCAGCAGGACCCGTCTGGCGTCCTGTTTTAGAATTGGGTATGGGTATTGCGGATTTCAAGAGTTTTTTGAAAGTAGATCTGGTGACAGTCATTAAGACAATCGAGCCTGGTTCGGAATTAGAACCTGAAATGCAGGGCTACGTGACCACTTCAGACGGGGTTAAAATCCGTTACGGGAAGTGGAAAGCTGCAACGTCACCGGTTAAGGGTACTGTCCTTATCCTGCAGGGCCGCACAGAGTATATTGAAAAGTATCTGGAAACAGTTGGCGACATTCGCAGAAAAGGTTTTGAAGTGGTCGTTTTCGATTGGCGCGGGCAGGGCGGCTCTGACCGGATGTTGGAAGACCCGAGAAAGGGCTATATCGACGAATATGATGAATATGTTCTCGATCTGGAAACAATCATAGCTGATGTAGCGCTTCCTGACTGTAAGTCGCCGTTTTACATTTTGGGCCATTCTACAGGCGCGTTGGTAGCACTTTTGGCCGCACCTGCTATTCCGAACAAAATTCGCCGGATGGTTTTGTGTTCGCCGTTGCTTGGTATCGGTAAACAGCCTGTGTCTCAGGGGGCAATTCGGGTCCTTTCAGGAACCATGACGGCACTTGGGTTAGCCGACAGTTACCTTGGTGGAGGCGGCACTCCGCTCATATCAAAGCCGTTCATTGGTAATCCATTGACATCAGATTTGGCGCGGTATGAGCGCGGTAAGCGGTTTTCGGAAGATCACCGTGAATTGACGATTGGGGCACCGACTGCGGCTTGGGTCTTTGCATCTTGCAAAGCCATGGAAAAAGTTTTGGATCCGGATTTTTATGCCGAAATTACTATTCCCGCACTGTTTGTTCTGGCGGGTAATGATGAGGTCGTTGATAATGTAGTCGCAGAACGCTTGGCTGCACGGCTCAGAGCTGGCTCGCTTTTGACCATTGATGGCGCAAAGCATGAGCTCTTACATGAGACAGATTTTTTCAGAGAACAAATGCTGGCCGCATTTTTTGCCTTCGTGCCGGGTTCTGATAAAAGCAGTTGAACGTCTACTCCGCAGCCAAGGGCACTGAGCCATACAATCGATCAATGTCGATAGCACAGAGTTCTTCCAGTAAGTCGTTGATACATTGCTGGATAATGCCGAACTGCTTATTTGGCGTAAGAGTGATCTCATTCATGTAGAGGCCGCGATTGATTTCGATTTGCATTGCATGCAACCCATTTTGCGGGCGGCCATAATGTTCTGTAATAAAGCCGCCAGCATAGGGTTTGTTCAATTCTACGAAAAAGCCCATATCGGTGAGAATTTTCCGTGCTTCCTGAATGAGAGCATTGGAGCAACTGCTGCCAAACCGGTTTCCTAAAATAAAGTCCGGCCGCTCCGAATTGTTCTGGATCGGGTAACTTGAGGGCATTGAATGGAAATCAAGCAATACAGCACATCCAAATTTCACATGGGTTTGTGCCAGCAAATGCCGTAACATTGCATGATAGGGCTTGTAGAGCCTATCGATCCGCTCAATTGCTTCACTGACATCGAGTGGACGCGAATATATTTCCTCACCTTCAGCAACGATTTTAGCAATCGTACCCAAACCACTCGCTACACGAATAGAATTTGTGTTTACATATGAGGGTAGGCTGTCGTTGAACATGGCCGGGTCGAGTTCGAACGGTTCGCGGTTTACATCGAGGTAGGCGCGTGGAAAGTTTGCACCCATAGACGGGATATTCAGCACTTCTGCACCGGCAATGAGTTCATCTACCAGAAAATCTTCTGAATTTCTGATGCTGTGGGCATTTAGTCTGGAGCTTTCCAGAAAGCTTTTGGGATAATGGCGTCCACTGTGAGGCGAATTCAATACAAACGGCACCTGCTGAACCATTGGCAATTTGGTCCAAAAAGGCTGGTTTTGGTTTGGTTCGAAGTCTGAAATCGTCATGCCAAATACATTAGCTTCGTCTTGCTTAATGTCTATAGTGGTATCACATAGTGAACAATGAAGTGAGCGGGAAGTGAATTGGTCTTTACTACCTACTCTTCAGATTGGCAAAAAGGATTTTGACGAAGATGAAGAATATTCACCCCATATTTACCTGTATGAGTTCATATGGCAGAACCTGATTCGTATATGCGGTTTGGACGATATGACAAAAATTCTGCTGGCTGAAGATGACAATGATATGCGCCGTTTCCTCGAGCGGGCCTTGGATAAGGCGGGCTACGACGTAGTTGCGTATGACAATGGCGCCGGGGCCTATGACCGGCTGCGTGAGGAGCCGTTTACTTTGCTGCTCACCGATATTGTAATGCCAGAGATGGATGGGATTGAACTTGCACGTCGCGCAACAGAAATTGATCCTGACATGAAAGTTATGTTCATTACCGGTTTTGCGGCCGTAGCGCTCAATCCGGATTCAGATGCGCCAAAAGACGCGAAGATTCTTTCAAAGCCGTTCCACTTACGTGACCTTGTGAATGAGGTCGAGAAAATGCTGGCTGCTGCATAAATTCTGACCTCATTTTTCATCACAGCGCAGTCGTATGCAATTGATAGGTATCAATGCTTGACGGTGTTTCCTGTTTGTGGTGTATGCAGCGAACCATCAACGCAATAACCCGATACTGCGTTGTTCAAGATGGGCGATTAGCTCAGCGGGAGAGCACTACATTGACATTGTAGGGGTCACTGGTTCAATCCCAGTATCGCCCACCATTAAAATCAAAGACTTAGCG
>CALLHT010000099.1 GCA_938009335.1 uncultured Rhizobiaceae group bacterium | reverse complement strand
CTGAAACCCAATAAACTGGCAGCTGAATTCCTCTGCATAAATGCCTTCTTTGGAGAGCTGGAGCGTGTTGCCATCACTATCGACAATATCACCGCACTGAGAGGCATCCGTTGAATACAATTTACCATCAAGAAACGAAGGCGAATCCGCAGCAAACATGTTAGTCACTGAGGCAAAAACGAGAAATACGGAAGCAAGAACGACGCGAAACACTATTCAATGACCTTCGGAACCGTAAAGAAGTGATCTTCGCTCGCCGGAGCATTTGCGGTTACATCGTCTGCCTTGTTGCCATCCGTGATCTCGTCAACACGCTTGCGCATGTCCATTTGCACAACTGAAGTCATGGGCTCAACGCCTTCTACATCAACTTCATTCAGTTGTTCGACAAAGCCTAGAATACCATTGAGTTCGCCCTGCATCTTTTCAGCGCGGGCATCATCCAGCGCAATTCGAGAAAGCTTGGCGACACGTTTTACAGTATCCAGATCAACTGACATGAGACATTATCCTGTGCGGGAAAATCATTAGCCTAGCGTATAAACTTCCATCCTTGAGGTTTCAACCGTAAAGAGACTAAGCCGTGTTGGTTTTGCTCGACAAAACCTTAGAAGCTTGCAATACGCGGAACATGGATAGTACAGGCGCATCTTTGAAAGAACTGGCGGCGGGCAAAACCCGCAATCAGAAACTCATGGGTCTGGATTTGGGCACCAAGACCATTGGCGTCGCTTTTTCAGACATTGGACTAACGATCTCAACTGCTCGCGAGACACTCTTCCGGAAAAAATTCACGAAAGACGCCGAAGTTTTGCTGGAAATGGCAAAAAAAGAAGACGTTTTCGCCATTGTCCTAGGGCTTCCACTTAACATGGATGGTTCAGAAGGCCCACGAGCCCAATCGACACGGGCATTTGCGCGGAATTTGATAAAGCTCACTGACCTGCCGGTCGTATTTCAAGACGAACGCCTCTCTACCTATGCCGCCGAGCAAGCAATGTTGGAAGCCGACATGTCCAGAAAAAAAAGAAGCGAGAAAATCGATGCGGTCGCAGCAGCCGTTATTCTGCAGGGCGCACTGGACCGACTGAATCAGACTTAAGGCTCCCCGCCCTTATCAGCACATTCTCAACGCGATGTTCCAAATACTTGCGATCCGGTTTCCTCGTAATCAACTGTTTGAAATAACGGTACGTTTGCGGAAGCCAGTGTTTGTACCAGCGTAACGCCGCGACCCCGAACACGATCAATGTATCAATGCCAAAAATCCAAGCAAGCGCTATCGGAACGTCTTCCGCTGGCATGTGGAGAATACTTCCATAAATCTGGAAGATATGATCATGAAATCCGCGCGATAGGAAAAACAGGCCAAAATTGATGTCGTATGCGCTCAGTCCATACCACCCCCAGAAAAACACAACTGGAATAAGCCACAATATAAGGATGACGCGCATAATACCTCTCCGCTGACCTGAGTAGATTGCACGGATAGGAGGCGGCAAACAACGTAAACCATTTGTTAAGGTTAACGCCACGCACTTATCCACATCAGGATAAAGGTGGATGCTCTCTTTCGAGAATTGCTTTGGCGTTATATCGGTTGTCTAACATCCCGTAACTGCTGCGCCACAAACCACCCAAACGCGTATCTGTAAAGGCTTTGGCGGTCACCCCTGCCCCCAATCGGTTGAGTTCCGCTGCGGCAGCGGTAAGCGCAAGTTGTTCCACTAAAATACGCGCTCCTCCAGGGTCGGCACCGCTCATTTCTGTTGCAGACCGAATAACATCGACAAAGGTCGCAGCATTCTCCTGCCCCATATCTGCCTGCATGCTAGAGAGAACAGTTTCCACAATCTCAGGGCTTTTGGTGGAAACCCGTAAGACATCAAGGCACATGACATTGCCTGCCCCTTCCCAGATAGCGTTCAGGGGCGCTTCACGATACCGCCTTGCGAGGTTTCCGGTTTCCACATACCCGTTTCCGCCGACACACTCCATTGCCTCATAAATCAAAGGCGGGGCAAGTTTGCAGACCCAATATTTAACGACCGGTGTCATGAATCGAGCATAAGCAGCTTCAGCGGGATTGGCTGAAGCTCGATCATAGGCAGCAGCCAGTCGGAACACGAGCGCGGTTGCCGCAGCAACATCCAACGCCATATCCGCAAGAACACGCTCCATAAGCGGCTGATCAACCAGCTTTTTCCCGAACGCTGATCTGTGACGACAATGATGAACCGCTTCGGACAGGCTTGCGCGCATCAGACCCGCAGAACCTACTGCACAATCTAGGCGCGAGAAATTCACCATCTCCATAATGGCGGAAATCCCCCTACCCGGATCGCCTACCAAAATTCCGAGGCTGGAATGGAATTCCACTTCGCTAGATGCATTCGAGCGATTACCCAGTTTGTCTTTCAAACGTTGTAATTGAATGCCATTGGTACGGCCATGCTCAAGCAGTCTAGGAATAAGAAAGCACCCTAGCCCTTCTGGCATTTGCGCCAACACAAGAAACGCATCGCACATAGGGGCAGAAAAGAACCACTTGGCTCCGTTTACTTCCCAGATGCCGTTTCCCTGAGCCTCAGCATAGGTGGTGTTGGTTCGCACATCTGAACCGCCCTGGCGTTCCGTCATCCCCATTCCGATGAGGACACCCTGCTTCTGATCCATTGGCCGATTGGTAGAATCGTACTTACCGGACATAATTTTCGGCAGCCATTCATTGAGCAAAGATTCATTGGCGCTCATTGCTGCAACGCTGGCACTGGTCATTGTGAGCGGACATGTGTGACCAGACTCAACGCCTGTTGTCAGATAAAACTTGGCTGCCCGCGATAAATTGCGAACGCCACGCTCTGAAACATCATTTCCCCAAAGCGAGTTATGAAGGCCATTCTCCACACCTCTTCGCATCAGTGCATGCCAAGCTGGATGAAACTCAACCTCGTCTATCCGGTCGCCTTTAGCATTATGGGTATGTAAAACTGGTGGGTTTTCATTGGCAAGACGCCCCAATTTCAACGTATCGGCATTGCCCGCCCATTGGCCAATACGATGCAGGTCACCCCGCACCTTTTGCGGCAGTGTAATCGTAAGCAAATCCAGCATAGGATCGCTGGCAAAGGCATTAAATCCGCTAAAATCAGGAGATTGGTTGTGATCTGGCATGGTTCTTAAGCTTGGACTGTTTTCCGATTCCCGGATTCATTGTGTTTGTAGGGTCCAGCTTTTTATAAAAAGAAGCAAGCACTTCCTTCGCTTCGTACAGATGTCCCACATTATGTTCAGCCGGATATTCACCGCCGCGCTGATCCAAAATCTCTAACATCTGTTCTTTTAGCTTCTTCGGATCACACCCCTTTTTGACAATGTAATCCTGATGAAACACGTGGCACATAAAGTGCCCATAGTAGAGTTTGTGCGAAATTTGGCTCTCCAGCTCCGCAGGCAAAGTCTCAAACCAGTCTCGATCATTGCGACGCAACGCAATATCCAGCGCTAAGATATCTTCCACATCCTTAGTATGGATGGCTTGATAGCGAACCGCAGCACCCGCCGCCGCGAACCGATGCAGCATAGCTAGTTTTGCTTCGCTTGCGTCGCACTCGAAAAAAGCACCATCGCGTTTTGTGAAGAACCCGGACAAGAGTTTCCTGGCCTCAGAAATTCCGGTGTTAGACATTTTCAAAATAAGATGATGCTCGTACCGATCTCTGAATTGGTGCATTCTGTTGGGCAAAAGATCAGGCCACAATTTCGATGCGAATTGCATAAACCGGTCAGAAAGATTTTCGGGAAGAAACGCAAGCTTGCCACACCACGCATCCACTGCACCCTTGATGGCAAACAATCTTGGTAAGAAGTCTGTTCCAAGGTAGTGGATCGCCATTAACGTGTCTTTGCCGTAATCCCGCGAAATATCATAGATTTCCCGATGCATGTATTCTGCAGAAACGGGAAGATTTTCAAATTCAGACAACATATGACGGCGTAGCTCTGTCAGATCAGCAGTGTCGTTGGTACCAATGTAAAAGACTTGTTCTTCGTCGTTTAGTGGATAGGTATCCAGACGTACCGCAAAAACAGCAAGCTTCCCCGCGCACCCACTCGCCTCGTGCAAGCGTCGTTCATCCGCATTAAAGCGAGCCGGGCTTGCCTCATCGACTTCTCTTACCCGAGAAGCATAATCCGTATCAGAGGCCCGTTTATTGGTTTCCACAAAATCATCAGGTGAGAATTTTCCAGCTTGAACAGCACTCAAAATTTCTTCAGGCGTTTTGCCAAGACCAACACCAAGATTGTTGACGAGTTCCAATTCTCCATCGCTCGTAACCTGCGCGTATAAAGCCAACTCGGTATATGAAGGTCCCCGCTCAACCAATGCACCACCGGAATTGTTGCAAACCCCACCCACAACAGATGCACCGATACACGAAGATCCAATCACGGAGTGTGGTTGGCGACCCATTGGCTTTAGTACTTTCTCGAGGGTGTAGAGTGTAGAACCCGCGCACGCTATGACCTGCTCACCATTCTTGATCGCGTGAATCTTATCAAGTGCCAGCGTACTGATAATCACACAATCGCGGTCATAGGTCCCGTTAGGAGTAGACCCTTCCGTAAGCCCGGTATTGGCCGCCTGCATGATGATAACTTTATCCGCTTCAACACAAAGCTTGAGCGCGGTCCAAAGATCGACCATCGTTTTTGGTTTTAAAACGGCAAGACATTCCCCTTCTCCAGACCGATATCCTTTCCTAAACCGCTCCGTTCGTCTTTCATCTGTGATGACATTTCTGGCGCCAAGTTTAGCTCTAAGGTCTGAAATAAGATCGCTATTGTTCATCCTCACGTTATGACCAACGAACAAATGCAGTTCAATTGGTAATTTTACCGAATTGGAAGTTGTTACAAGCTGGAAAAGAACGGCTACACTCACGCTGGGGGGTATGAGTGTAGCCGCTGGCCATGCTTTCCAAAATGTTCCCACACAGCCTTTAAGCCGGATTATATTTTGCGCCCCTTCCGGCTAAGAGAGGCAATCCATTAGTTAGTGGGCAAAAGCACCTTGTCAATAACATGGATGATACCGTTTGAGGCTTCAATATCGGCAGACACCACAGTCGCGCCATCTACTTTGACTTTGCCAAAACGCTTGCGAACTTTGATTGTCGTGTCGCCGCCTTTTTTCAAAGTGCCGATTTCTGCAGATCTGATCTTAGCAGCTGATGAGGGAACCCGCGCTGGCACAACATGATATTTTAGGATCGCCGCAAGTTGATGCTTGTTCTCAGGTTTCAGCAAATTTTCGACCGTTCCTTTTGGCAGTTTCGCAAAAGCTGCATCAGTTGGAGCAAACACTGTGATGTCTTTGGTGTGCCCAAGTGCGCCTGCAAGACCAGCTGCTTTCGCAGCGGCAAGCAGTGTATTAAACTGACCAGTAGAGGCTGCAGTTTTCACAATATTTGCAGCACTGACAGATGAAGTCATTGCCACGGCGGCAACCGCCGCAAGTATCAACTTTTTCATAATTCTCTCCGTAGTTTCAATTTGAATGGGTCTTGGAAGGACAATTAAGTTACGGAACGAGTTCGCAATTGGTTTCAAATTTTCTGAAAAATCCAGCACTACTCTCTTTCAGCGCCATGCTAACTTGTTTGAAACTTCAAGCATCCACTTGCGAAAGCGAATTTTCGCGCCTATACGAACCTCTGACATGAATACACTAGAAAACGCTGCCCTTTCATCCTTCGGCCAGAAACATCTTCTGGGGATCGCAGAACTTTCTCCGCAAGAAATACAATTCCTTTTGGACCGCGCAAACGAGGCAGTTTCGGTCTCTAGGCAACGCGAGAAAAAGAAGAGTGTGTTGCGCGGCAGAACACAGATTAATCTTTTCTTTGAAGCATCAACCAGAACCCAGTCATCTTTCGAACTTGCGGGAAAACGCCTAGGCGCTGATGTCATGAATATGTCGGTCAGTTCTTCGTCGGTCAAAAAGGGCGAAACACTGATTGATACGGCAATGACGCTTAATGCGATGCAGCCGGATTTGCTGGTGGTACGCCATCAATCGGCGGGCGCTGTTGAGCTTTTGGCAAATAAAGTAGGCTGCTCAGTTATCAATGCCGGGGACGGTGCTCATGAACATCCGACGCAAGCTTTACTTGATGCGCTAACCATACAGCGCAGCAAAAACAGCATTGCCGGACTAACGGTCGCTATCTGTGGAGACATTCTTCATAGCCGCGTCGCAAGATCGAACATCATTCTTCTCAACGCGCTTGGCGCACGGGTGAAGGTGATCGCGCCATCCACGCTACTCCCGGCCGGGATTGATCGCTTGGGTGTCGAAGTCTACCGCGATATGAACGAAGGCTTGAAAGACTGCGATGTCGTGATGATGTTGCGGCTACAGCGGGAACGCATGACCGGCGCGCTTATCCCGTCTATTCGGGAGTATTTTCATTTTTATGGACTGGATGCAAAAAGGCTTGAGTGCGCTAAACCTGATGCGCTCGTTATGCATCCGGGACCAATGAATCGCGGCGTAGAGATAGCCTCCGAAATTGCCGACGGACCACAAAGTGTGATCGAAACACAGGTGGAAATGGGTGTGGCAGTCCGAATGGCTGTGATCGAAATTCTGATGGAAAATCGGGGGTCAAATGGCTGACAAATCGGTTCTCATCAAAGGCGCACACATCGTTGACCCATCTCAAGATATTGATGCCGTTTCAGATATTCTGATCAAAAACGATCGCGTCGAAGCAATCGGCCCTGATCTCAAGGCAGAAAAAAGTGCCGAGATCATCGATGCAACTGGAAAGCATCTCTTTCCGGGCTTAGTCGATGCGCGTGTCTATGTGGGTGAACCGGGTGGCGAACATCGCGAAACCATCGAATCCGCTAGCAAAGCAGCCGCAGCCGGTGGCGTGACCAGTCTGATCATGATGCCGGAAACGGATCCGGTGATTGACGATGTGGCACTGGTTGATTTTGTCCGGCGTGCGGCACGTGACCATGCTGTTGTGAGAATTTACCCGGCAGCGGCTGTAACCAAGAGCATGGATGGGAAAGAACTCACAGAATTCGGACTGTTGAAGCAAGCAGGCGCGGTCATGCTCACCGAGGGCAAGCGCACCATTTCGGGCAATCTTGCCTTGCGGCGCGCCCTCACCTACGCGCGTGATTTTGGGCTCGTGATTTCTTTGGAAACGATTGATGAAAGCCTTTCATCAAATGGCGTTATGAATGAAGGCCTGATCGCAACGCATATGGGCTTGCCTGGCATCCCGAAAGAAGCAGAGATTATTCCGCTAGAACGGGACCTTCGCCTTGCAGCGTTAACGCAAGGCAAATACCACGCGGCGAAGATATCTACTGCTGCATCTGCCAAAGCTGTCGCAAATTATAAGGCCGCGGGTCATCCCGTAACCTGCGGTATTTCCATCAATCATCTGACTTTGAATGAAAATGATATCGGGCGCTATCGAACCTATCTTCGCCTTCAGCCGCCCTTGCGTGATGAAGATGACCGACAAGCGATGATCAATGCATTGGTTGATGGCACCATCGACATTATTGTTTCAAGCCACGACCCGCATGATGTGGATGAAAAACGCCATCCTTTTGCGGAAGCAGCTGATGGTGCAATTGGGCTGGAAACTCTATTCACCGCGGCCTTGCGCCTGCACCACAATGGTGAAGTACCCCTTTCCCGCCTAATTGACGCAATGGCGACACGCGCCGCGCAAATCTTTGACTTACCCGCAGGAACTCTGAAACCAGGTAGCAAAGCAGATTTCTTCATTGCTGATCTGGAAATGCCTTGGGTTCTCCGCGAAGAAGACATCATCTCGCGTTCAAAGAACACACCCTTTGAGGGAGAACGCTTCTCCGGGCGGGTTCTGGAAACCTGGGTCGGTGGCAACAAGGTTTATGAACTGCAAGAATAGGAAGCTTTTATGCCTGATCCGATAAGCTGGTCCCATACTGCACCCTATTTTGTTCTGGCGCTTCTGTTCGGCTATGTTTTGGGCTCGATCCCGTTTGGCCTGATCTTGACCAAGCTTTCCGGCAAGGGGGATATTCGTGATGTGGGTTCCGGCAACATCGGTGCAACCAATGTGTTGAGAACCGGATCCAAAAAGCTTGCAGCAGGCACGCTCCTTGGCGATCTTCTCAAAGGAACCATCGCTGTTGTGCTTGCCCTACGCTACGGTCCGGATATGGGCGTAATGGCAGGGCTTGGGGCTTTCTTGGGTCATTGTTTTCCCATTTGGCTAAAGTTTAAAGGTGGCAAGGGTGTC
>CALLHT010000098.1 GCA_938009335.1 uncultured Rhizobiaceae group bacterium | reverse complement strand
CATTTGGCTCCGGGACGCCGCAAACCGCCATATAGGCATCCCCAATCGTCTTGATTTTCTCAGTACCGATCTCTGCACCGACTCGGTCAAATGCAGAAAAGACTGTATTCAAAATATCCACCAGCTCTTCAGCAGAACGTTCTCTCGCAAGCTTAGTGAAGCCTACGATATCCGCGAACATGACCGTTGCCTCATCAAACTTATCCGCGATGATCTGATCTGGTTCTTAACGCAACCGGTCAGCGATTTTTTCTGGAAGCATATTGCGCAAAAGGCGATCCGAGCGCTCTTCGGCATCCCGCGCAATAGAAAAACGCATACCAAACAATGGCCGCGAGCACCAACATGATAGAGATCGCCGACTGGGCATAGAGTTGTGTAATAAACTCCGGCTCAACAAGATGTTGAACCCGACCGCTTTCAAACAGAAAATAGCTGGATAGATGACCAAGAATGCAAATGATGGTGACAGCTGCAACGTAGCGCATGTGTCCTATTCCAAAGATCGCAAATGCAATTGCAACGGACCCAATATAGTTGAGCTGGATTCCAGAATCGCGCCCGAGTTCAGAGACAAAGAAGAACAGTGTGATCGCAACCGTGGTGGCCAGGACAATGGGGCTCAACAGAGCATTGAAGCGATGCCAGAAAGGCGCTGTCGTTGTGATGATTGCTGACAAAAGATTGCCCATGACGAGCCATCTCATTTCCACAAGATCATACGTCATAAAATTCAACGCAAACGAGATCGATGAGAGTGCGGAAAGGTATCCCGCTATGTTACAAATAGATAGACGCCGCCTTGTTTCACGGTCATACCCGCTAACCCCGTACCGTACCGCCCAATCCAAGATACGGGAAATCCGTTGCCACAGAGTAGGATTTACCGGCGCTTGATCCTCTTCTTGAAAAGCTGCATTCATCGCTGTTTCCTTACGCGGAACAATCTAACAATTTTTGCAGTTGGTTTTAAAGCCCGGCCCGTTTGAGCAATTCATTCTTTGCCAAAAGACCGTCTGTTGTATTTACAAACGACACTACGGAAGAGGCGTTGTGGGCGGCAAGCAGAAGGGCTTTATCCGCCTCATAACCCGACCGTAGCCCCCAAGCCAATGTTGAGACAAATGAATCTCCAGCGCCCGCTGTGCCGGCTACTTCAGCACGAACAATTGGCTGATGATGGAGTTCTTTCCCATCGTACAAATAGGCCCCGTCGCCGCCATAGGTGACCAGCACGTTTGCTGGCCCATGCTGAAAAAACACTTCGCAAAATTGGGTAAGAGAAATTGTCGATTCTTGCGATCTTAAAACCGGCTCATCCTTGCTTGCGGTTCTCCATTCCAGGCCTTCATTCAACGCGGATAAACAAGGCACAAGTGCTGCGGCCTCTGCCCCATTGATCGATATGAGATCAAGGTTCTTTGAAGCAGCGAGAACCGTATTTGTCTTAGTTGTAATTTGTCTGATACCGGGATTGCAGGATACAAACGCGTTTGCTTCACGGGCCAATCTGGCAATTTCAGGCAGCATATTTGCGGAATTTCCGCTTAGTGGGGCAATGTGAACAAGATCTGAGTCAAGCGCTCCAACCGCCTCCAAATCTCCCGCCGATAGCGTTGTATTCGCACCACGTTGTGTGAAAATCGCTGCGTTTTTGTCGTGACTTGCAATCATCACGGCAGAACCCGTGCTTTCCGCCTCATCCAAAAGCATGCGGCTGACATCCAGATCAAATCCGTTGCAATGGTCCAGCACATGATCACGAGATGGATCATCGCCTGTTTTGACGATAGGCTGAACGGAACAACCAAGCTTTGAAAGGCTGGCTGCGGTATTTAATCCTCCACCACCGATATTGGTTGTGATCGAACTTGCTTCAACTTTGCGCCCTGGCTCAACCAAGAGATACTGCTGATGCGCATTGGAGAGCGATATTTGCTCGATAGATTCAGATTTTAACACCGCAATGATATCCACCATCGCAGATCCGAAGGTAAGGGCTTTCAATGTACTTATTCCTTTGGTGGAAGAACACGGTCCGGTGGACGATGCTGATCGACCCAGGTGCGGATATTGATCAACACCCGCTCACCCATTTCAAGGCGGCCTTCTTTGGTGGCAGACCCCATATGCGGCAACAACACGACCTTCCCCTTTTTGACCAATGCCATCATGTCGTCTTTGATATCATTCCCATGGCCAAAAATATCAAGACCAGCACCGCCAAGTGCACCATGCGCTATTGCCCGCGTTAGAGCGTCGATATCAATAATCTGACCTCGTGCAGTATTGACGATAATTGCGTCTTTCTGAAGCAACCGGAGACGTTCCTCATTGATTAGATTCTTAGTTTCAGGGGTTGCCGGACAATTCACCGACACAAAATCCACCCGTGGCAACATTTGGTCCAGATCATCCCAATAGGTTGCTTCCAACTCTTCTTCAACATGGTCAACGACCGGTTGGCGATTGTGATAATGAATAGAAAGACCAAAGGCCTTTGCGCGTCGGGCAACGGCAGTGCCAATGCGTCCCATTCCGATAATACCCAAGCGCTTGCCCCAAATACGGCTTCCAAGCATCCAGGTTGGAGACCAACCCTGAAACTTGCCCTTGTTAATGGCATGCGCGCCTTCAACAAACCGTCTCGACACCGCAATCATAAGGCCCATGGTCATGTCGGCCGTATCTTCTGTCAGAACATTAGGGGTGTTGGTAACGGCAATGCCCTTTTTTGCGGCTGCAGCCACATCGATATTGTCCACGCCATTTCCAAAATTAGCGATCAATTTCAGCTGGTCACCGGCGGCGTTTATCACATCTGCATTGATTGCGTCTGTTACTGTAGGCACCAGAACATCTGCGGTTTTCACAGCTTCCAACAGTTCTTCATGGGTCATGGCAACATCTGCCAGGTTTAGTTTTGTTCGAAAAAGCTCGCGCATTCTCGTTTCAATCGAGTCGGGAAGTTTTCGTGTTACGACGACGACCGGTTTTTTGCCATTCATGCCAGCAGCTTTCTATGGAATGTGTTGCGCGTTGACATCCTGTTAACCCTGAATTGCGAGTATGGGATTGATCATACAGGTTTATCAAACTTCACCTGCAACTCAAGCTTCATCGACACTATGACACGAACATTCAGACGACTTCAGACCCTCGTTGCACCCCGAAACCTTGTTTGCGCTGGAATTACAGCAGCATTCTTGATCGGGATTCCCTCAAATTTTAATGCAAACGGGCCTTTACAAGCCCATGCGGCCTCCACCGGCAAGTCCGGATTGCCGTTACCGCGTTTTGTTAGCCTGAAATCCAAGCGCGTTAACATGAGGGTTGGACCCAGCCGCGAGCACAAAATCCTGTGGCGATATCTCAAAGCCGGCCTACCTATGGAAATCATCCAGGAATCTGACAACTGGCGCAAAGTTCGTGACCCGGAGGGCAATGAAGGCTGGATTCTGCATTCACTGCTTTCCAGCAAACGTACAGCGGTTGTTAGCCCGTGGGAGACGGATAAGGAAAAAGGCTTGGCAAATTTACATGCCAAAGGCTCCGAAAATACCCGCACAGTTGCCAAACTGGAACCTTGGGTTGTTGCCAAAGTAGAAGCGTGTGACGATCAATGGTGCAAAATCAACGTTAAAGACGTCGAAGGCTTTATCGAAAAAACGAGAATCTGGGGCGTTTATCCGGATGAAAAAATCGAAAACTAAGCTAGTTTAATTCAGGAAACGTTGTTTCTTACGCGCACGATAACGTCTACACGGCTTACTTCCATGCCCGCTGGCGGTTCCGGCAAATTTGCGACCGTTACGTAACCATCCGGCATATCAACGACTTCTTCTGAGTCTTCGAAAAAGAAGTGATGGTGATTGCCCGTATTGGTGTCAAAATAGGTTTTGCTGGAATCTATCGAAATCGCTCTAAGCAATCCATTGTCCGTGAACTGGTGAAGCGTGTTGTAAATGGTAGCTAAAGACACCGCCACGCCGGCTTCGCGGGCTTCTTCATAAAGCGTTTCAGCGGACAGATGGCGGTCACCCTTGCCAAACATGATTTCCGCCAAAGCAACACGTTGACGCGTTGGGCGTAGTTTTGCCTCTCTGAGGCGTTTTTCCATGTCTAGATCATGTAACATGTTTCAGAACCAGTTGATCTGCCTTTTCAGAATATAATCATATCTCCGAATTGCTGCAAGCTTGGAATCATACCGTGTCAAACTGTCGTAAACGACTTGAATACAGACATAATTTCATCCAGTTTCGCAACGCAAAGGCGGGTTTTTTTGCAAAACTTCCTTTGGCAGAGCGTTGATGCTTGTGCTAGTTAAGGATTAGATTTCAAAATGCCCGGTATCCTATCGGCTAAACTCAGGGGATAGTGTTTTTTATGAGCGATCGCCAATCCAGCTTTGACTATGACGAACTTATTAAATGCGGAAAAGGGGAGCTGTTTGGCCCCGGTAACGCGCAATTGCCCGCCCCGCCCATGTTGATGTTCGATCGTATTACCCAAGTGTCAGAAGATGGAGGGGAATACGGTAAAGGCTACATCAGAGCCGAGTTTGATATTAAACCGGATCATTGGTTCTTCCCCTGTCACTTTATCGGCAACGAAATTATGCCGGGCTGCCTTGGTCTGGACGCGCTTTGGCAGTTAACTGGTTTTTATCTCGGCTGGCTTGGTGAACCCGGTTACGGCATGGCGCTTTCTACTGGTGAAGTGAAATTCAAAGGCATGGTAACGCCCAAAACTAAGATGGTTGAATATGGTGTGGACTTCAAACGCGTGATGCGTGGCCGTTTGGTGCTGGGCATTGCCGACGGCTGGCTTAAGGCAGACGGAGAACAAATCTATACGGCCAAGGACCTAAAGGTTGGCCTTTCACAGGAAAAGGCCTCCTAACGGTCGCCATCATAAAAACGAGGAAACGTCATGAAACGTGTAGTCGTGACTGGAATGGGCATCGTCTCGTCCATTGGGAACAACTCTCAAGAAGTGCTGGCTTCTCTGCGCGAAGCAAAATCCGGCATCAGCGCATCCGAAGATTTCACCAAATATGGCTTTAGATGTCAGGTGCATGGCGCACCGACCCTGGACCCGTTTGAGGTGTTGGATCGTAGAACAGTTCGCTTCATGGCGAAAGGCACCGCCTGGAATTACATTGCAATGGAACAAGCCATTCAGGATGCAGGCCTTGAAGAAAGCGATGTGATCAACCCGCGCTCCGGTATCATTATGGGATCCGGCGGGCCATCGACGAAGACGATTTATGAGGCAGCGGATATTACCCGCGAAAAGGGTCCAAAACGTATTGGGCCAACGGCTGTTCCAAAAGCGATGAGCTCAACTGCTTCGGCGGTTCTGGCAACGCAGTTTCAAATCAAGGGTGTGAACTACTCAATCTCATCTGCGTGCGCGACGTCTAACCACTGCATCGGCAATGCATATGAGACCATTCAGGTTGGAAAACAGGATATTGTTTTTGCGGGCGGCTCAGAAGACCTCGATTGGTCCATGTCGAACCTGTTTGATGCCATGGGTGCGATGTCATCGAAATATAATGACACGCCTTCAACTGCTTCGCGAGCATATGATGCCAATCGCGATGGGTTCGTGATTGCAGGCGGTGCTGGTGTTCTGGTTCTTGAAGAACTTGAGCATGCGAAAGCACGTGGCGCTAAAATCTATGGCGAGATTGTCGGCTATGGCGCAACGTCAGATGGCTACGACATGGTAGCCCCTTCCGGCGAAGGAGCCATTCGATGCATGAACATGGCGCTTTCAACCGTCAACGACCCGATTGACTACATCAACCCGCATGGTACTTCCACACCTGTGGGCGACTTAAAAGAGATTGAAGCAATCAAAGAAGTGTTCGGCGACAAGAGCCCGGCAATTTCTGCAACGAAGTCTTTAACCGGGCATTCGCTCGGCGCAACCGGCGTGCAAGAGGCGATCTATTGCCTCCTGATGATGCAGAACAAGTTCATTTGTAAGAGCGCGCATATTGAAGAGCTTGATCCGGCAACGGATGGAGCGGATATCGTACTCGAGCGGAGAGATAATGTGGAACTCAATACAGTTATTACCAACTCATTCGGCTTTGGTGGCACGAACGCTACCATCGCAATGCAGCGGTATAACGGCTAAGGCGGAATTATGGGTGATTTAATGAAAGGCAAGCGTGGGCTTGTCATGGGTGTGGCAAACAACCACTCAATTGCATGGGGCATTGCGAAACAGCTTGCTGATCAGGGCGCTGAATTGGCATTCACGTATCAGGGTGCTGCATTCGGCAAACGGGTGAAACCGTTAGCTGAAAAAGTGGGCGCTGAACTGCTGCTCGACTGCGATGTGGAAGACATCAACTCAGTAGACGCTGTGTTCGCCGAACTTAAAGAAAAATGGGGCAAGATTGATTTTCTGGTCCATGCCATCGCCTTCTCAGACAAAGACGAGCTTAAAGGCCTCTATGCGAATACAACGCGTGAGAACTTTTCCCGCACGATGGTGATCTCTTGTTTCTCGTTCACCGAAATTGCAAAACGCGCAGCAGAACTGATGAGCGACGGTGGCTCAATGATTACGCTGACCTATGGCGGTGCAAGTCGTGTGATGCCGAATTACAACGTGATGGGTGTAGCGAAAGCCGCACTTGAAGCAAGTGTTCGCTATCTTGCCAATGATTATGGGCCGCAAGGCATTCGGGTGAATGCTATTTCTGCGGGTCCAGTCCGCACCTTGGCAGGTGCTGGTGTTTCAGATGCACGCGCAATGTTCAACTATCAAAAACGCAACGCGCCACTACGCCGAACCGTTGATATTTCCGAAGTGGGTGGTTCAGGGCTTTACCTGTTGTCCGATCTTTCATCTGGCGTAACGGGCGAGATTCACTTTGTTGATTCCGGCTATTCAACCCTCTCCATGCCAAGGCTGGAGGAATTGAATGCAATGGATGAGTAGGCAACTTTTCCAAAGGTCTGCAATGCGGACAATAGCAACAATTCTACGCATTTGAGCCAATGACTGCTTGGGACAAGCCAGTCGGTTCAACCGAAGAAAGCAGTCCAAGTCTTGCGCCGCATTTCATCTCTTTTCTCATATGTCTCAATCGCTTCTTGCAACGCATCTGGGGAAAGTGGGTTTTCGCCTTTAGCAATTCGCGTGATTTGCATCGTATACCAAGCGGTCACACCGCCGTCTGGCGGGTTGTTGAAACGCGGAAACGGTGGTTCGCCGCGGTGATTAGACAGCCAAAATGAAGGCAAGTCAGGATCAACAACCAATGCGCGGGCCAACCCAATTATATCGGTTTTGCCTTCCGTAATTGCATTTTCCGCTTGAGCTAGTGTCTTGAAACCGCCTGTCACCATGAGGGGAATTTTTGTTTTCAAACGGGCACATCCTGCAAAGTCAAGAAAGTAGGGGCCTGAACCAGCACGATCTGATGAAGATGGGGCACCGGGAAAGTAAGTGCCGCCGCTAATGTCGATGAGATCAACCGATGTTTTGTCTACTGCTTCGATGACAGCAAGGGATTCATCTTGCGCGAATCCACCTTCCAATTGGTCTGTTGCGTTTAGCTTGATGCCTACCGGGAACTCAGGGCCAACTGCATTGCGCACGGCATCGATCACCTCCAACAGCAATCGCATCCTGTTTTGCAAAGAGCCGCCGTAAGCGTCTTCGCGTTTGTTAAACAATGGAGAAAGAAACTGGTTAAGCAGAAATCCGTGGGCCGCGTGCAGTTCCACACCACCGAACCCGAGGTGCTTTGCCAGGCTTGCAGTGCGGGCGAACTCAGACGGCAATGCCTGTATCTCAGCCAGAGACAGTGAGCCGCAGGTTAGACCAGGCAGATCAAGCGCACTTGGCCCTTTTGGAATGCTGATCGGAGCGTCAGCCATTGCGCCCGCATGCCCGAGTTGCAACCACAGCTGGGCATTTTTAGCTGCACCTGCTTTAGCAAGTCTCTCCATGCGCTCGTGATCAGATTGCTCATTCAGAACAAGATTGCCGGGCTTTTCAGCAAAATGCGGTGTGCCTTGCACTTCACCAATGATTGATAAGGCCAGCCCACCTTCAGCCCAACGCTCGTAAAGCCGGATTTGCTCGTCAGTTGGATTGCCATACCCATCGCCAAGCGAGTCCGACATCGCTGATTTCGCGATCCGGTTTTTGATAGTTGCACCACACGGGAGAACTATCGGCTGGCTTAACGGTGAATGGGAAGCAGTGGGCATAAGCCAACCCTAATTCATTTCGCGACAATTGAAAGCAGTCATACGTGGAATTTGCAGAGTGGGGCAATAAGGGCTCGAAGCTGTCATTCATTTCAAAACGCATCCTCCAAATGCACGGGCCATTTTCTTGGGCACACGGCGATAATATCAAACCGGATGGAGAGTTTGGTCGCGTCGGGTTGTTTGGCGTGCCAGTGGTCGGCGGCGTTGTTGATCCGGCGTTGCGACGCGTAGGTTACCGCATCCACTGCTGCCTGCACGGTGGGGCGCGCTTTTACTTCCACCATGGCCACCAAATCACCCTTGCGCGCAATCAGGTCAATCTCTCCTGCCTTGGTTTTATAGCGTCGCGCGACGATTCTGTACCCTTTCACCCTCAGCGCAAAAGCGGCGACCCATTCGGCGCGTTTGCCGAGGCGTTCAGCTGCAATGCGCTTGGTGCTCGTCACATCAATCGCCTTCCTTGATCGACAGAGCGAGTTGATACAAATCGCGTTTTGACTGTCCGGTAAGGTTTGCCGCTTCCGCAGCTGCCTTGCTAACCGGCATGGATTGCAAAAGCTCGCGCAACAGGCTTTCTGTATCGATTGCCTTTTCGTCAGTCTCAGGTGCCACAAGAATAACAATCTCGCCTTTGATGGTTTTGCTGGAGAAATGCTCTGCCAAAGCGCCAAGCGTATCGGTTGCGATTTCCTCGTGCAGCTTGGTGAGTTCGCGCGCAACGCAGGCCTTACGCTCGCTACCAAAAACCTCGATCATATCGCTCAATGTTTTGGTGAGACGGTTCGGACTCTCAAAAAAGATAAGGGTTGAAGCCGCATT
>CALLHT010000097.1 GCA_938009335.1 uncultured Rhizobiaceae group bacterium | reverse complement strand
GGTTTTCAGCAAAAAACTGCAGCAGCTATTATGGTTTTGCTGGTATTTCTGGTACTGATGAACGCATTGGCAGTCTTCTTGCGCAAGCGTTTTGAGCGTCGCTGGTAAGGGAGACGTGCTATGAATATGATGAGTAATGAGCAACAAGAAGACGCAGTGAATACAATGATTCAAAATCCAATCAAAATGTCGGGCAAGGATGTCTCGGTTTTTTACGGCGATAAGCAGGCTCTTTTCGACGTAAACTTGGAAATTCCTGAGCGCCAAGTCATGGCTTTGATTGGTCCGTCCGGGTGTGGCAAATCCACATTTTTGCGTTGCCTCAATCGCATGAACGATACGATCGACATTTGCCGCGTGAATGGTGATATTTCCCTTGATGGAGACGATATATACCACAAGGATATTGATGTTGTGGAGCTGCGCGCACGTGTTGGCATGGTGTTCCAGAAGCCCAATCCATTCCCGAAATCGATCTTTGAAAACATTGCCTACGGCCCACGGATTCACGGGTTGGTTCATGGTAAGGCCGATCTTGAAGAGGTCGTTGTTACCAGTCTTCAAAAGGCAGGTTTGTTTGAGGAAGTGAAAGACCGTTTAAACGAACCGGGCACGGGCCTATCCGGTGGACAGCAGCAACGACTGTGTATTGCGCGTGCGATTGCTGTGAGCCCGGAAGTCATCCTGATGGACGAACCGTGCTCTGCGCTTGATCCGATTGCTACCGCGAAAGTGGAAGAGTTGATTGATGAGCTTCGTCAGAACTACACGATTGTCATCGTCACCCACTCGATGCAGCAGGCGGCGCGAGTTTCTCAGCAAACTGCGATGTTCCACTTAGGCAATCTGGTGGAAGTGGATGACACAGATACGATGTTCACCAATCCCAACAATCAGAAAACCCAGGATTATATTACAGGGCGGTATGGCTAATGAGCGATTCAATAGAAAATGTACTAAACCCTCTAAGTGCCCATGATCATACCGTCACGGCATTCGATGAGGATCTACAATATCTTGTTGCCAAAATCTCTGAAATGGGTGGCAATGCTGAAAGCATGGTTGCCCGATCTGTGACAGGATTGCTGACCGCAGACCAAGGTATAGCGCATGCGGTTGTTGCCGATGATAAGCTGTTGGACCGACTTCAAGAAGAGATCGACAGTCATGTCGTGCTTTTGATCACGAAGCGCCAGCCGATGGCGCAGGATTTGCGTGAGGCAATTGGTGCATTGCGTATGGCCACGGACCTTGAGCGTATTGGTGATCTTGGAAAAAATATCGGTCGTCGCACATTCCAGATTGAAGATCATCTTCCGCCCAAAAAGCTGCAGCGTGGGCTTCAGCATCTGACCAATGTATCGCTCGAGCAGTTAAAAGACGTGCTGGATGCTTATGCGTCTAAAGACATCAAGAAAGCGAAGGAAGTATGGGATCGTGATGATGAAATCGACAGTCTCTACACATCGCTATTCCGTGAACTTCTGACTTACATGATGGAAGATGCGCGTTACATCAGCTATTGTACGCACCTTCTTTTCTGCGCGAAAAATATGGAACGCATTGGCGACCACATCACAAACTTAGCCGAGAATATTCACTACATCGTCACCGGCAATATCAATATCAACGAAGAATAGGGCCAAGTCTTTATAGGCGAAGGAGCAAATCAATGCACCCGCGTGTGATGGTTGTCGAAGACGAAAACGCTCTTTCTGAACTGCTGAAATATAACCTTGAAGCAGAAGGCTATGAGGTAGAAGTGGTTGATCGTGGAGACGACGCGGAACTTAGACTTCGGGAACAAGTGCCTGATCTCTTGCTACTCGACTGGATGTTGCCGGGTTTATCCGGAATAGAGCTGTGCCGCAGACTGCGGTTACGAGAAGAAACAGAAGCGCTTCCCGTCATTATGCTAACCGCCCGCAGTGAAGAATCCGAACGCATTCGGGGGCTATCTACGGGAGCGGACGACTTCGTCGTGAAACCCTTTTCTGTCCCTGAATTGATGGCGCGGGTGAAAGCGATGCTGCGTCGGGCAAATCCTGAGAAAATTTCTACGCTCCTGAAAGTGGGAGATATTGAGATGGATCGTGAAACCCGGCGTGTTCATCGCAACGACCGCGAGGTGAAACTTGGCCCCACTGAATACAAGCTTTTAGAGTTTTTGTTGAGTGCCCCCGGTCGTGTGTTCTCGCGTGCACAATTGCTGGACGGTGTTTGGGGTCACGACAATTATGTCGATGAGCGTACGGTTGATGTCCATGTCGGTCGCCTAAGGCGTGGCATCTGCAGGGGTAAGGAAGTGGATCCGATCCGTACTGTAAGAGGTGCGGGATATGCGTTGGATGATAAATTCTCCAAGCAATAAAAAAGGCGCCAATGGCGCCCTTTCCACATTCATATGAAACTGTTTTATGCAGCGTTCGCGCGCTGTTTTTCGCGTCTACGGTCCGTGTTCTGCTGATAGGCCAGCTTGCAGTGATACTCACAATACGGCGCATCTTCCTTGGTTTTGTTTCCGCAGAAGTGAAAATCATCGGTAGCAGGGTCTCCATCCGGCCACTTACAGGTTTTATCGGTCAATTCGACAAGATTGAGCTTCTTGCTCTCCGGAGCGGTCAGGTTTTCTACCACAGAGCGCAAGTTTTGAACGCCAGGTTCGCGCGGTGTAACGCCTCTACCTGCTGTGCGTGGCTTGGTATTATAAGTTGAACGAGGTCGCTTAACCCGCTTCGCGCTTGAACTTGCAGGCTTTGCTCTACCCGAAAGGCCAAGGCGGTGCACCTTACCAATCACTGCGTTTCTGGTAACGCCACCAAGCTCGCCAGCAATCTGACTGGCACTCAGCCCGTCAGCCCAAAGCTTACTCAATATTGCTACTCTTTCCTCTGTCCAGGACATTTTGATTGCTCCTAAATTAGGCACAGCCAACCGCATTCCCAAAACGCAACATCCTGGGTTGGATATGTCTCTTAATTATCGTTGGTCCTGCTTGGTCCGCCGCAGGGTCCGTCTCCACTATAGGAGGCAATAAACCAGTCTGAGACTCTCAAAACAAGAGTCAGAAACGTGGAACGAATCATTTTTCCCGAATATCCCCAGCTTACAGAATCACGTTTCAGAATGCTGTGGAAAGCTGAATCAAAATTCCCGTATTTTGTCCAAATGACTGTGAATAACTTGCCTCAACCTGCTGTTAAGCCCGTTTTGCTCAAGTCCTTGACCCAAACTGTCGCAGGGGATATTTATTCTTTAGAATTAAGAAAGCCCGTCGCAAGGCGGGTTTTTTCTTTTTTGTGAATTCTTGGCCTCACTCCTAAAGCATCAAGGTGGTTACCATGGGAAAAGAGCAACATACATTTGATATCTATTCGCCTCCGAAAATCGAGTTCGTGCGCGGTGAAGGCGCTCGACTTTATGATGCTGATAACCGAGAATACATGGATTGTGCTGCGGGTATCGCAGTGAACTGTCTTGGCTATGGCCATCCTCACATGGTTGAGAGCCTGAAGAAGGCGGCAGAAGGCATCTGGCATCTTTCAAACTTGTTTGAAATTCCGGGGCAACAGAAATTGGCAACTCGCTTGTGTGATAACACCTTCGCGGATCGCGTTTTCTTCACTAACTCCGGTGCTGAAGCAATGGAGTGCGCGATCAAGACCGCGCGCCGCTATCATTTTGAAACCGGGAACCCGGATCGCGTAAACATTCTCACGTTTGAGGGTGCGTTTCATGGCCGTACCATTGCAACGGTTGCCGCTGGTGGAAATGAAAAGTACCTCGAAGGCTTTGGCCCGAAAGCTCCTGGCTTTATTTCTCTACCGTTTGGTGATCACGAGGCTCTCAAAGCGGCCATTGATGAAACAACGGCAGCCATTCTGGTTGAGCCTGTTCAAGGTGAAGGTGGTGTCAGAGAAGTGCCAGGACAATGTTTGCGCGGGCTGCGCGAATTGTGTGATGAGCATGGTATCCTGCTAATGTTTGACGAAGTGCAGACCGGTGTTGCGCGCTCGGGAAAACTCTTTGCGCATCAGTGGCATGATGTTGAGCCTGACCTGATGGGCATTGCCAAAGGTATTGGTGGCGGATTTCCATTGGGCGCTTGTTTGGCACGTGAAGAAGTAGCGATTGCTATGGGGCCGGGTACGCATGGTTCAACCTACGGCGGCAACCCGCTTGCGATGGCAATGGGCAACGCTGTACTGGATGTCGTGCTGGAAGACGGCTTCGTTGAAAGCGTCAATGATAAAGCAATTGTCTTCCGTCAATATCTGTCTGAACTTCTGGATACTTATCCGGACTTGCTAGAAGATGTGCGCGGCAGTGGCTTGCTTCTGGGTATGAAAGCAAAAGTACCAAATGTTGAACTGGTCGCTGCACTTCGCGATCAAGGTCTGTTGGTTGTTGCAGCGGGCAGCAATGTTATCCGCATTTTGCCGCCATTGGTGGTGAATGATGAGGACATGCGTGAGATTCTGAACCGCATGCGTGCGGGTCTTGATGCTTATCAAGCTACAATGGCCGGATAATCCTATGTCTTCCAGTGTGAACCATTTTCTCGACCTTTCCAGCGTCGATTCATCGGATCTATTTGATATTCTTTCTGCGTCGCACGCCATGAAGGCCGACGACCAACGCGAACGACCTCTTGAAGGCAAGATGCTTGCAATGGTGTTTGACAAACCCTCAACGCGAACCCGGGTTTCGTTTGACGTTGGTATGCGGCAACTGGGTGGTGAGACGTTATTTCTCTCTGGCAGCGATATGCAACTGGGTCGTGGCGAAACGATTGCCGATACAGCACGGGTTCTTTCGCGCTATGTGGATGCGATCATGATCCGCACCACGGCTCATTCGCGTCTTCTCGAATTGGCTGAAAACGCAACCGTTCCGGTGATCAATGGGCTAACGGATGATACCCATCCATGCCAGATCATGGCGGACATCATGACGATTGAAGAAAAACTTGGAAGCGCGAAAGGCAAAAAGCTTGCTTGGACCGGAGATGGCAATAACGTATTGAATTCTCTGATGGAAGCTTCTGCCATCTTTGGTTTTGAATTGGATATCGCGGTTCCAGAAGGGCGTGAGCCAAACCAAGATTTTGTGGATCGTGCCCGTGCCAAAGGAGCGACGATCACAATCTCAAATGATCCGGTGAAAGCCACCAAGGATGCACACTGCGTTCTGACAGACACCTGGAAGTCCATGGGCTTTGAAGATGAGGCAAGTGGGCATAATACGTTTGCGCCATTTCAGGTGAATGATGAGTTGATGGCCCATGCAAAGCCAGAAGCGATTTTCATGCATTGCCTCCCTGCGCATCGTGGGGAAGAGGTAACCAATGAAGTGATTGACGGACCTCAATCTGTGGTGTTTGACGAAGCAGAGAACCGCCTTCACGCGCAAAAAGGCATCCTTAAATGGTGTCTGGCTGGATTGTAAGATGAGTGACGCAAAGACCGAAGAAATAGAGTTCACGCTTGCAGGCGACGATGTCGTCGTTCCTTATGCTGTGGAGCCATTAGATGTTCGCGGTCGGGCCATTCAGATGGGGCCGATGCTGGATGCCATATTGAAGCGTCATGATTATCCTCAAGATGTGAGCTTTCTGGTTGCAGAACTTGTGGTTCTTTCAGTTTTGCTCGGAAGCTCATTGAAGTTCGAAGGCAACTTTATCTTGCAAACCCAATCAGATGGTCCGGTTTCTCTGGCTGTGGTGGATTTCGCCACACCAGATTCTGTTCGTGCCTATGCCCGTTTTGATGCTGATGCTGTGGCAGAAGCTGAGCGGCAGGGTAACGCTACTCCGCGTGAGTTGCTCGGCAATGGTGTCATGGCTCTAACCATCGATCAAGGCGAGCATATGCAGCGCTATCAAGGCATTGTGGCCTTGGATGGCGTTTCGCTTGAAGAAGTCGCGCATCAATATTTCCAACAGTCTGAACAAATTCCCACGAAAGTGAAGCTTTCGGTCGCGCAGGTTATTCGGCGGCTGGAAGATGGTAGCGTGGAGAACGCTTGGCGCGCAGGCGGATTGATTACGCAATTCCTGCCTGAATCAAGCGAACGCGTTGTAACCCGCGACCTGCCAAGTGGACGTGAAGACGAAGACTTTGATGATCGCGACGATGATGAAGCCTGGACAGAAGCTGCGGCTTTGATGGGGACGATTGGTGATGATGAGCTGACCGACCCAAATCTTGCGGTTGAACGCCTCTTGTACCGCCTTTTCCATGAGCACGGCGTTCGCGTTTTTGATGGCATTCCGGTCCGGGAGAATTGTACCTGCTCGCGCGAAAAAGTGATCTCTCTCGTTAAAAGTTTCGAAGATGATCCTGATAAGCCGAATGATATTGAAGCAGGCTATCAAACCAAGTGCGAGTTCTGCAGTACGTCCTACCATATTACCGCCGAAGAACTGGCTTAAGGTTTACATTCGCAATACCGCGTTAAGTACGTCGCGGTTTGATTACAAAAGTGTAACTTGCCCTTCACGGAAATTGTTATACCTATAAGGGGGTAACAAGAATGATGGCCATGTTGACAACAAACGACGAACTAAATGCTGAATTGGAAGTTGTGCAGGAAAAGCGCAAACGGTCGGCTTTTATCGTGATGTTCCGGGCCATTGCGCAACTCTGCCTGATGCTGCTTGTACTCTTCGGCGGTTTCTTGGGCATGAACCATTTTGTCAGCTTGAAAGAAGACCCGCCATCGCGTCCTCCATTCCAGACCAGTTATACGGTGAATACGATCGTGGCGGAAGAGGGGGAGTTTCAGCCTGACCTTTTGGTTTACGGCGAAGTTCAAGCAGCTCAAGCCGTTCAATTACGCTCGCTGGTTGCCGGAAAAATTGTTTCAGTGAACCCGGAACTCAAAGTTGGCGGCCGCATTGAAAAAGAAACAGAACTCCTTCGCATAGACCCGTTTAATTTTGAAACAGAACTTGCAAATGCAAAAGCGAACATTCGTGAAACCGAAGCGCGAATTGAGGAAAACAAAGCTCGGGTAGGCATTGAAGAATCCCGCATTCGCAGCCTGCAAGATCAAATGAAACTGGCGGAGAATGATCTCAAGCGGATCGCATCGCTGAAGACACGGGGAACTGCTACATCAAAGCAAGTTGAAGACCGCGAGTTAATCGTCAGCCAGAGACGCCAATCGCTGGAACAATCAGAACTTAATCTTGTCGCGGAGCAAAGCAGACTACAGCAATTGGAAGCAGTTTTGGCGCGGTTCGAGCGCGCTGAACTCCAAGCAATGCGAAACATTGAAGATTCAGTGCTGCGTGCACCTTTGAGTGGCATTGTGACTGAAAAGAATGCCGGCGTTGGCCGTTTGATTGGTGCCAATGACATGGTCGTTGCCATGTATGAGGCTGACGTGCTGGAGGTTCGGTTCACCCTGACGGACGAACGGTTTGGTAGAATTCAGTCTGATCAAGTTGGCATTTCCGGCCGGGAAGTTGAAGTCATTTGGAGTGTTGGCGGAGAAGAATTTCGATATCCGGCAACCATTGACCGGATTGGTGCACAAATCACGTCCTCGCGTGGTGGCGTTGAGGTGATCGCGGCAATCACTGGAGATGTCGCGACAAGCGCGTTGCGACCGGGTGCATTTGTCGAAGTGATTGTGCCGGATAAGAAATTCGATGCTCATTTCCGCATTCCTGATTCAGCGCTTTACCAAGACGATACAATTTACGCGGTGGTTGAGGGTAAGTTGGAATCCAGAAAGATAAAGGTTCATGCTCGTGACGGTGCCTATGTCATTCTGACTGGCAATCTAAAATCAGGCGATGAAATCCTGACAACACGGATTGCTGAAATCTCGGACGGGCTTAACGTTCGCCCACCCAGCAATGCATCGACGAAGCCAGAACGTACTGACAAGCTTGTCGAGAATACAAAATGATTGCGCGCACGATACCTGGTGGTGGAATCGTAAGCCTGTTTGCGCGGCATCCCAATGCAGCAAATCTCTTGATGGTTTTGATGATCCTGTTCGGGATATTTTCCATTGCACGCATCAATACGCAGTTCTTTCCGACAGTTGACAGAGATGAAGTCAGGATCAGCGTAAGTTGGGCTGGCGCAAGTGCCGAAGATATAGAAAAGAACATCATCGAAATCATTGAACCGGAAGTTCGCTTCATCAGCGGTGTCGACAAAATGGTGTCCTATGCCCGGGAAGGCGCTGGTTCGATCTCGCTGGAGTTTGTTGCCGGAACAGACATGAAGCAGGCCGTGGCAGATGTCGATGCTGCCGTTAATACCGTGACCAATTTGCCGGAAGAGGCGGAAGCACCGGAAGTTGCCAAGAGCCCTTTTTTTGATCGCGTTGCACGCCTTGCGATTTTGGGTGATGTGCCGGAGACAACCTTACGGCTTCATGCGAAGAAAATACGCGATGATCTGATTGAGCGTGGAATTGATCGTATCACCATGGTCGGCATGCGCGATCTCGAATACAAAGTCGAGATCGAAGAACGCGAGTTACGCCGCCTTGGACTATCAGTTGCAGAAATCTCAGAAGCTATTTCCAGAAACAGTCGTGACACACCATCAGGCCAATTAAAGGCGGATGTTGAAAAGCAAATCCGGGCACTGGCTGAACTCGAGTCGCCGGATTCTCTTCGAGACATTGAAATCCGCTCGTTTGCTTCTGGCGAGAAAGTGCTGCTTGGCGATATCGCAAAGATAAGCCAAGGTTTTGAAGATGGATCTTCTATTGGTCTGTCTGATGGAAAGCCGGCGATACAGATAACGGTTGAACGCGCTTTAACCGCCGATACGCTTGATACGGCGCGAATTCTGGACGAGTATCTACAAGAGGTTGAGGGTGCTTTACCTCCCGGCGTTGAACTGAAGAAATATGAAGTTCGTGCTGATTCACTCGTGCAACGTATTTCACTGTTGTTCTGGAATGGTGTTTTCGGTCTCGTCCTAGTGGTTGGGACGCTCTTCATCTTTTTGAACGCGCGGATCGCTTTTTGGGTTGCAGCTGGCATTCCGGTGGCCATGTTTGCTACCCTCGGCATTATGCTTCTGCTGGGGCAGACTATCAACATGATCACCCTTTTTGCGTTGATCATGATGCTTGGCATCATTGTGGATGATGCAATTGTTGTCGGCGAGCATACGGCCTCGCGGCATGAGGCTGGCGACGGTCCTTATGAAGCGGCTGAAAACGGAGCGAACCGCATGCTAACGCCGGTCATGGCTGCTATGACCACAACCGTGGCAGCTTTCGCACCTATGTTGCTGATTTCCGGTGTCATTGGTCAGATCATGGGTGTGATGCCTTATGTTGTGATTGCCGTCATCATCGCAAGTCTGATTGAATGTTTCCTGATTCTGCCTGGCCACCTTGCGCACACGCTTCAGGACCGCCCGGTCAGGACTTGGTCATTCTGGCGGCAGATGTTCTTCGCGCTTGTGATTGGAAGCATCCTGCTGGTCGTTTCAAATCGGTTTGCAGATGGCGCGACAGGGCTGGAGGGCTTCAGCCTGTTTGATCAGTTCATTGCGCTAAAGGGTGATGTATCACTGCCAATTTTCATTTTGATGCTGACGCTTGGTTCGCTTCTGGCAGGCACGCTGTTTGAAGGTATCTTTTGGTTGCTCCGCCGCATGGCTCCAAAGCATAAAAGCGCAAATGAAGAGAGCGCGTTCCGTCGCAACTTTGACCGCCTGTTTGGAGCTTTCAGGGATGGTCCATTCAACTGGATGGTGACTGTTTCCTATCGTTGGCGCTATGTCACCGTCGCGATTGCTGTTGCCAGCGTTATGGTATTCGCGGTCGGTTTGATCCGTGGTGATCAGGTAAAGTTTGTGTTCTTCCCGTCACCGGAAGCTGAAAACATTCGTGCGCGGATTGTGTTCAATGCAGGCATCCCTGAGCCGCGCGCATTGGAAGTTATCAGTGAAGTTGAGGCTTCATTAGCACGTGCCGTATCCGGGTTTACAGATAATCAGGAAGATCTGGTGACGGCGGTTTTTGTGACGTTGGGTAGTGCCGGGCGCAGTGTAGGGGATAATTTGGCAGAATTCCGCGTGCAATTGTCTTCTTCAGAAGTGCGAACAATTCGCACACCCGAGATCGTAAAGGCTTGGCGTAAAGCACTTCCAAAGATCGCAGACACACGGCGCATAGCGATTTTTGAAACAAGAGGCGGTCCGCCTGGCCGCGATATCGACATTCAGGTGTCAGGTGCCAATGTTTCTAAACTAAAAGAAGCGGCAACTGCGATCATCCCAATCATTTCCAGCATTGATGGCGTCTCCGGCGTTTCCGACGACCTGCCATTTGGCAAGCCGGAACTTGTAATGGAGCTGCTACCACGCGGTGCAGCCCTTGGCTTTACGATCGACGAAGTAGGGCGTCAGGTTCGCAATGCTTTCGATGGCGCAATCCCTCGGCGATTTGCGCAAGGGGATGATGAAGTCACGATTAGGGTTACCAGGACCAGCCGCGACGAAGGCGGTAACAAACTACGGAATTTCGAACTTCGTAGTCCGACCGGGGAGTTCGTCCCGCTTGAAGAGGTGGTGTCCCTAAGAGAGAAACAGGGGTTCTCTGCAATTCAACGTCTTGACGGCAAGACGATAGTTTCGGTCACTGCTGACTTGAACACCGACATCATGACAACAGATCAGGCACTAGAAATTCTACGCCGTAGCGAAATGCCCGTCGTATTGGATCAAATGGGCCTCGACTATAAATTCGGCGGACGTGACGAGGAGCGCAAAGAGGCTTTCGCTGACTTGCAAACGGGAACAATCGCCGCGCTCGCGTTCATCTACATCATTCTTGCTTGGGTCTTTGGCAATTACTTCCGGCCCATTGCGATTATGTTGATCATTCCATTTGGTTTGGTAGGTGCCGTAGTTGGCCATTGGCTGCTTGGCTTTAAACTGACTATTTTGTCTTTCATTGGCTTGCTGGGGTTGTCTGGGATATTGGTGAACGATTCAATCATTCTTGTAAGCCGATTGGATGAACGGTTAGATGAGGGCGAAACAATGGAAGAAGCCGCGATTGGTGCAAGTCGCGACCGTTTGCGGGCAGTGTTGTTAACCTCATTGACCACGATTGGCGGCTTATTCCCTTTGATGTTCGAAAAGAGCCTTCAGGCGCAATTCTTGCTGCCGATGGCGATCACGATCGTATTCGGTTTGGCGCTAGCAACTTTGTTGGTTCTGTTCTTGGTGCCGTCGCTCATCGGGATTGGCAACGATATCGGCAATATGATCAAGGCAGTTTTTGGCAATCGCGAAGAACGGGTTACACAACAACCAGCTGAATGACACTTAGTCCAGCCAGAAACGTGGAATAAACAGCACAAGGACAGTGAACAGCTCCAATCGACCCACAAGCATGGCCGCACTTAAGATCCACTTGGCAGTATCATTGAGTTCTTTGAAGGTTGTATGTGGCCCGATCATATCACCCAGCCCTGGTCCTACATTGGATATTGATGTACCCGCTGCCGACATGGAGGTAAGAAAATCAAGACCGGTCATATTGAGCAGTAATGCAAAGACACCAAACAGCAGGAAATAAACCGCAAAGAAGTTCATCACTGCGCTGGATACGCCATCATCAATCGGTTGCCTGTTAAAGCGCATGATGAAAATACCATTGGGGTAAAAGACGCGGCTCACGTGTTGGCGAATGGTTTCAAACATAACCTGAAAGCGGAAAATTTTGATGCCGCAGGAGGTTGATCCCGCGCATCCACCGATGAACATGATCATAAAGAAAAACGCATTTGCTCCGATAGCCCATTGCCCATAATCAACTGCTGAGTACCCCGTTCCGGTCATGATTGAAGTCACGCTAAACGCGGCTTCAAGTAAACTGTTTCGAGGGGCGGTATCGCCAGCGGGATGCAAGGACCAGGCAATCGCCGTGAATGCCACAAGGGTCATTATAAAAACCCTGACCTGCGAGTTCTTCCAAATTCGGGATGGATTCCCCTGGAACCCCTGCACAAACAAAATGAACGGAATGGATCCAAGGATCATGAACGTGATGGCAATCATCTCAATTGTATTGCTGTTGAA
>CALLHT010000096.1 GCA_938009335.1 uncultured Rhizobiaceae group bacterium | reverse complement strand
CGAGGCAGCGCAATGAGGCTTTTGTTCTTAGGCGATATGGTTGGCCGCGGTGGGCGCGAAGCTGTCTATGAGAAATTGCCAGGCTTGATTGAGAGCCAAAAGGCGGATTTTGTCATCGTCAATGGCGAGAATGCCGCTGGCGGATTTGGTATCAATGAAGATATCTATAATAAGACGCTTGAGGCTGGTGCTGATGTGGTGACCACGGGCAATCATGTTTGGGATCAGCGTGAAGCGCTTGGTGTCGCGGATCGTGAAGACCGTTTTCTGCGCCCGGCAAATTATCCAAAAGGCACGCCGGGTCGCGGTGCGTTCGTCTATGAAGCACGCAATGGTATGCGCGTCATGGTGATGAACATCATGGGCCGGGTGTTCATGCATCCGGAGCTGGATGATCCTTTTGCTTGCGTTGAGGAAAAGCTTGAGGGTGTAGAGCTTGGCCAGGCCGCTGATGTGATCTTCATTGATTTTCATGCAGAAGCCACATCCGAGAAACAATGTTTTGCGCATTTTGTGGATGGTCGTGTGTCTGCCGTGATTGGCACGCATACGCATGTGCCAACCGCAGATTATCAAATCTTAAACGGCGGCACGGCTTACATGTCTGATGCGGGCATGTGTGGCGACTATGATTCTTCGCTCGGCATGGAAAAAGAAGAGCCGATCAATCGGTTTGTCACCAAAGTGCCGCGCGGTCGATTTGAGCCCGCAATGGGTGAGGCAACCGTCTGTGGTGTGGGAATCGAAATTGACGATAGCACCGGACTGGCAACGAAAATCAAGCCGCTTCGTGTTGGTGCGAGGTTGGATAATATCTTGCCTTGGCCTCAATGATTTCAATGCATTAGTGCTAGTATTGTCATGCTTGTAAATCAGAAATTTTCTTATTGACCCACTTTTTCTGGATTTCATGGTGCCGGTGCGCCATCTCTTTGATACAACTTATCAAGGAAATGACTTATGGGATACAATCCAAATATACGGTTAAATCCGGATCAGCTTGAACTTATTGAAGATGCCTTGCGCGCTGAAATTGGCCGACTTGCTGCCCCTACCACAAAGAACTGGAACGAGGTTGCCCCAAAACACGAGGCGGCAAAAGAACTGCGCGAATTGCTAGGCCATATTCACAATCAGAAAGCCTGGTATCAACCGGAAGACACGGTGCCGCTGGGCTAAACCTCAGGCTGCTTCTTTTGCAAGCAGCTCCAGCAAGGTTGTCGCTTGAACCGATATTTGTCTAATTACTGCGACCTGTTCTTCAGTAATTTTTTCACGAGGTTCAAAGTCGTACACACACACCGTACCAACCTTTTCGCCTTTGAACCAGATTGGGTAACCGGCATAAAATCTGATAAATGGAGTATCGATCACAAAAGGATTTTTCCGGAAATTTGGGTCTTTCCGAGTATCCTTTACAACCAATGGAAGCGCATTTACAGAAATTGTATGTGCACAAAATGAAGTTCTTGTCGGCGCTTCCAGAATATCTAAGCCCAGACTCGACTTAAACCATTGTGTTTGTTCTCCCATTAGCGTGACCTGGGAAACCGGTGCATCAAAAACTGAACCTGCAATTTGCGCTAGATGATCAAATCGTTTGTCATGTTGAGCCAAAGCGAAACCGGTTTTATGGGTGGCTAGAAGCCGGTTTTGGTTGGCAAGAATTTCCACTATGGATGATTCTTGCATGTCGGTTTGATCTATCATGTTTGTACCTCGTGTGTGAAATCCGTCGCATCTGGATTCTAGAACGAGATAGATATGTAATTTATTCAGTGCTTTGAGTTGAACTCTGGATAACTTGCACGTTATGCTTAAGTGAATATTATCAAGAAAGAATATTCCACGTGTCCTTGATCCTGGCCTCGACTGCCGGATCAGTATATTCAGGCTGATGCGCTTCCAGAATGGCTTGAACTTTTTGTTTTGCGGTTGCCCAAGCATCTGGCCCGCCATTTTCATTCCAGACGGCTGGAGAATCGCGGTTGGCGAGTTCCGGATAATAATAGTCCCGCTCCATCGCGCCCATGGTATGCGCGCCGCCCAGAAAATGCCCTTCGCCCGTAACGGCTTCTTTGATCGCTTCGAACCCAAGCGTTTCTTCCGTCACTTCCACGCCTCTAATGGTGCGATGAATGTGGGATAGCATTTCATTGTCTAGAACAAAGGCCTCAAACGATGCGCCCAGCAGTGACCCCATCATGCCAGCACTTTCGTAGATCATGTTGGAACCGGCTAGGCCGCAGGAGAGGGCAGAGATGGCTTTCTCCGCACCCATTTGTGCATCCACCGCCTTGGCATCCGCCATTGAGGAAGCAACACCAGTGGGCAGGCCAAGGTAATTGCCGATTTGTGCCGCAGCCGCATTCATAACCGAGATTTCTCCCCCTGCTCCACAAAAAGCGCCTGTGCGCAGATCAATCACAAATGGCCAGTTTGAAAAAATAACCGGATAACCGGGTGCAAACAGATTTACCAAGATAAGCCCAGCCAAGGTCTCAGCCGTTGTTTGTGCAAGCATACCCGCTAAAGGTGCGGGGGCCGTTGCTCCCGATTGTGCAGCGATAATTTCATTGATCGGCATGTTGTGCTGGATACAAGCGAGCATCACACTCACCGCATCTTCGCCATAGCGCAGAGGTGAAATGACCGGCGAAATATGGGCTTTGCAAAAGGGAGCTTTTGCAAACCTGCCTTCGCCGCCTGCAACCATGTCAAACATTTCAACAATCGGGTGCACATAGTCCCCGATGGTGAAGCTCGTTCCCACGGGCTTTTGCGTGTTTTTCATCAGCGCAAAGGCGGTGTTCATGTCGAGGTCAAAATTATCCGGCACATCGGTCGCCACACAACATCTGACAAACCAGTTGATGTTTTCCAGTTTGTCTATCAATCGCGTAAAATCATGCAGGTCAGCGAGTGTTGAGGAGCGATAAAGCCCGCTTTCCATATCCAATGTCTGAACCGCCGCGCCGCCGGTTCCATAATAGACTTTGTCGCCACCAACTTCGATCGTGTGATCCGGGTTTCGTCCATGGAAGGTAAAAGACTTGCATGCACCGGCAACGATGTCTTCTACAAATGGCCGTGGGAAGGACAGTCTTCCCAGTTCGTTGATGTGGCAGCCTTGTTCGAGTGCCTGTTCCATCACTACATCCGGGACTTCGGCAAAACCGATTTCTTCCAGAATGCGATAAGCTGTATCCAGAATGTCTTTGAGCTCTTTTTCGGTCAGGGGCTTATATTGCCCGCCAACTTGACCCGGTGCTGCAGGTTTATGAAGTTTCACTTCAGCCTGACGCGCGGCGATGCGCCCTTGCCTGCCACCGGACTTGCGGCCCTCGCGTCGTTTCGTCGATTGTGCATCAGTTGTGTTCATGCAGACAGATTACGCTTGTCATTATCGATCTCAAGTGGATATTCTTCCTTCAGGTTTTTCGAATGATCGGTTGAGAATAATAGAAATGAAAAAGGGCGAAGCGAAACTCTCCTTTCGGGCGATTGAAGTCTTTGCTTGTGTGGTGGAAGAGCAAGGCGTTACGCCTGCTGCAAAGCGTTTGGGGGCAAGTGCTTCCGCGGTTTCTCTGCAGCTCTCCAATTTGGAAAGCGTCTTGGGGGCGAAACTGATTGAGCGATCTTCACAACGGTTTGCGCTGACACCTGCCGGTGAATTGTTTCATCCGCGTGCAATGCGCATTCTGGATGAAATTTCATCGGCAAGTGCGGTCCTCTCAAAGTCCAATGTCTCACCGCGCATGGTGCTGAAGATCGCCGTGATCGAAGACTTCGATGCATTGGTTGTTTCGCCTTGGCTCACGGCCATTCGCGGCCTCTATCCCAACATCCGGTTTAACATGCGAAGCGGCCCGAGCCATGAGAGCCATGAGGCTCTGGGCAATCGCTCTGCGGATATGATTGTGGCTGTGGAAGCAATGGAAACGGCCGACTGGGTCGAAGAACATTCGATTTTGAATGATCCGTATATTCTGGTGAAGTCGAAGGAAGCGAGCCGCGCAAAAAGTCTGGATGATCTGATGAAACTGCCGTTCATCCGATATTCGCGAGAACAGTTGATGGGCCGCCAGGTCGAAGCGCATTTGCGGCGCAACAAATGCGTGCCGCCACGTGAAAATGAGTTTTCCAGCAATCAGATGGTGTTCTCGATGGTGGAGGCGCAAGGCGGCTGGACCATCACCTCAATGGCAGCTTTCGCATCTGCTTACACATCCGGCGGGCCGTTGAAAGCGTCAGAGATTCCGTTCCCTGCATTCAGTCGTCGTATAGCGCTTTATGCGCGAAAAGGTGCCTTAGGCGACTTGCCCACCGAGTTTGCCGATATGCTGCGGGCATCACTTCAAACAGAATTTTTGGAGCCTGTGCGCGGGCCGTTAAGCTATATTCCCCAAGCTTCCAGCTTTGAAACCATTGGTCATTCTTAAGTTTAGTTTTGACGAAACACTTCTTCGATTTTTCTGGAAAATCATCTTCGCCTTGACCCCAAAGGTTTGATTGGAACACTCTGCGGCAAACAAGTTGGAGTGTGATATGAAAACGCAAACAGAAGTCGTCGTCATTGGGGGTGGTATTGGTGGATGTTCCGCGCTTTATCATCTGACGCAAGAAGGCATTACAGATTGTGTTTTGGTGGAGCGGGATGAACTGACGTCCGGCACAACTTGGCATTCAGCGGCACAGGTAACTAATTTTGGACCGAACCAGACCATGGTTGGCCTTAAGACGCATTCCATCAACTTGTACAAAGAGCTGGCCGAAGATCCGGATTATCCGATCAACTATCACCACGCGACGGGCGGGCTGCGCCTTGCAACGGAGCAATGGCATCTCGACGGCTACCATCACTTCGCGTCGATGGCGAAGGGCATGGGGGTTGAGTTTGAAGTGCTTGATCCGGAAGAATGCCAGAAGCGTCATCCGATTATGTCGACCGATGGTCTTTTAGGTGCGCTTTGGGACCCGCTTGATGGGGACATTGATCCGGCACAATTGTGTCAGGCTCTGGCTCGGCGTGCGCGCAAAGCGGGCGCGGAAGTATATCGCCACACGCCAGTAGTTGATCTTACCCAAAAGCCAGACCACACATGGATTGTGCACACGGAAAAAGGCGACATTCATTGCGAGAAGATCGTAAACGCAGGCGGGTATCGTTGTAATGAAATCGGCAAGATGATGGGCGTGGAACTGCCCGTTGCCTCGATGGAACATCAATACATGCTCACGGATACCATCCCTGAAATTGAAGCGCTGGGTGATGATCACCGCTCTCCTCTGATCCGCTGCCCGCAAGCAGACTTTTATCAGCGCGCCGAGAAAAAGGGGTTGCTGATCGGGTTCTATGAGCAAGAGTGTAAGACTTGGGGCTTAGACGGCATTGATCCAAACTTCACCAATGCGCTGTGTCCGGATGATCTGGATCGTGTGGTTGATGTGATGGAAGGGGCGTTTCACCGCCTGCCGTGTCTTGAGAATGCGGGTATTCATTCCGTGATCAACGGCCCGATTACCTACACGCCGGATGGCTTGCCGCTGGTTGGTAAAATTCCGGGCAAACGAAATGCCTATTGTATTACCGGTCTTCGTGCGGGACTTGGCGAGGGCGGCGGCCATGGCTGGCTGCTTGCACAAATTATTGCGCATGGCGAAGCGGTCTATGACACATGGTGTCTCGATCCGCGCCGGTTCACGGCCTATGCGACCGAAGAGTTTACCGCGCTCAAGGCCATACAAGATTATCAGAACGAATTCCGCTTCCACCAACCGCATGAGCATCGTCCTGCTGGCCGCTTGGCAAAGGTCACGCCGCTTTATTCTACGCTGAAAGAAGCAGGTGCGGAATTCGCGCCCGTCAATGGTTGGGAGCGGATGGACATGATCAAGCCGTCTCCGGACTTTGAGGAAGAGCACTCGTTCCATTTCAACAACACGTTTGAACAGGTCGGCAAGGAAGTGGCGCTGGTGCAAACGCGTGTGGGCCTCACCGAAGTGAACGGCTTCAACCGCTATGAGATTACGGGCGAAGGCGCGCATGAGTGGCTTGATACGATCATGTGTTCCCGCGTGCCGCGAAAGACCGGTAAGGTCGGCCTGACGTATTTCCTCAACGAGCAAGGCAATGTGAAGGGCGAGGCGACGATTGCCAATCTGGACGAAAACCGAATTTGGTATGGCTCTGCTGCGGCGTCCGAATATCATGATATGGACTGGCTGGTTGAGCATTTGCCGGACGATAGTGATATCGAGCTCAAGAGCCTTACGAATGAATACACAATTCTGGTTCTGGCTGGACCAAAAGCACGCGATGTACTCACAAAGGCTGCGCCGCGCAGTGATGTTTCCAAACAAGGCTTGCCTTGGTTGAGTGTCAAAAAAATCATGATCGGGCAGGTTCCGGTGGTTGCCATGTCAGTCAGTTTTTCCGGCGAGTTGGCCTATGAACTCCACGTGCCAAACGCGCAACTGATGCTGGTGCATGATTTGCTTATGGCCGCTGGTGAAGAACATAATATTGGATATTTCGGAATGCGGGCAGTGGAGTCCATGCGTCTTGAGAAGGGCTATCTGCATTGGAAGTCAGACATCATTACAGAGTTCAATCCGTTTGAAACCGGGCTCGATCGGTTTGTGAAACTGGACAAGGAATTTATAGGTAAAGCCGAGCTTCAAAAGATGGTCGCAGACGGCCCGCGCCGTAACCTTGTGACGCTTGAGCTTGATAGTACCTCAACGCCAGCGCATGGCGGCGACAGCATTCTTAAAGATGGCAAAGTGGTCGGCACAGTAACGTCTGCCGGATGGGGCTACCGCGTGGGCAAAAACCTTGCCTATGCGTTTGTTGAACCCGATGCGACTAACGGCCTTTCTGCGCTGGTGTTGGGCGCCGAAATTCCCTGCGTGATTGTGGAAAAGGGACTTTATGATCCGGAGAATGAACGGGTGCTGTGAGGGGGCGGTTTGTCGCCTAACGTTATCCCCTCGCGGAAGGGCGCATATATAGCCCATCCATCCGTCCGTCTGAGGCCAAACTTATTCGATA
>CALLHT010000095.1 GCA_938009335.1 uncultured Rhizobiaceae group bacterium | reverse complement strand
TTCGGTTCAAGTGAGCGTTTTGCGGAACGCGCAATTGTGCGTATGAATGCTGCTGGACTAAAATCTACGCCTGAAAACCAGAACAGAACGTTTGTCCCATTCGCAGGTTTTGATGGCCAACAACTGGCAGGAACCGGCGCATTGGTGTGGGAAGGCGAATTGCTCAAAGAGCGGTTGCATTAGGCGTTATTGGTTTCGCCATTGGTAAACCCGTTCCCAGATAGACGGTGTTTGAAGTGCGTTTTCCTTGTCACTTCCGTCTCTTCCCCATGAAAATCCATCTGCTCTCTGAACTTCAATGATACGGTTTGCAGCACTCAGAGGTAAATTCTGATGCCAATGTGCCGATTTATATTTGTTCATTGCCCCCGCTAACTCCGATTTATTGAGTGAGTAGTAACCCGATACATTAATATCGCCTCGGCTAGGTTCCCCGAAGAAAAAGTCTTTTTGAGGAGCAGCAAAAAAGATCGCAACGCGGCTTGGAAAGATTGAATCTTCATCTGTAACAGTCTTAATCGTATGAATGACCTTCCAAGAATAGAATGTTGATTTAAAGAAGCGGTTGAAGGTAACGCCATGCGCGTCAAGTCTGATTGAATGGCATAGTGGAATTAAAAAGCTCAGGCAAAACAACAACGCAAAGGCCAGCAGCAATTGGGGTAAGAAGAGTGCAGTTTGCTCCGTCTCAATATACAACCATAACAAAAACATTGCCATTGCGATGCCATAAGAGAATAGGCCCCAAACGAATTTTGAGGGCTCGATAATGGTTTCTAGAATGCCGTGATGGTTGGGCCGTTCTCTGCGCTCAGCCATCGCATGGCTCCGAAAACTGCTTTTGATATTGTTTCAGCTTAGACTTGATAATACGGCCGGTTACTTCGGAAACTGTAAGCGTGATATTGCCGGCCGGAGCACTGTGCCAAACAGACAAATAATGGCTGGTTGATTTGCTGAAAAGTCCAGTCCTTGTTTCCTGACTATAAGTATGAAATTTTTTGATCTGGTTCCATGGAATCAATTTTTTCCTGCTAAAACCATGCTTATAAACCAGTCCGGCTTCGCAAACGATAAGCTGGTCATAGCCAAATATGCTAAAATACAAGCTTACAAGAGCTGCAATTCCTGCTGGAATACTAACGATGTTACGAGCGAGTGCGCTGTTCTCAAAAAACTCTCTCAAATTGTCACGATTGATGAGCTCTGGATTTTGGACAATTACAATGATTGCAAAACAGATTAAAAGTAAGAATACAAAAGCCCCTCGACTACTTTCAAATTCTGTAATCTTGTCCATTCCGCGCCAACCGCGTTTCCGGTTTTTGATTGAGGAATAGAGAGGCTTTGTACTTTTTATTGGTCTGGATCTAATCTGTTTTGTTTTGGATGAGGTTGCCGCCCTTTTTTCTCGCAACCGAATAATCTCATGCTCTTCGCCATCGATCGTTACGTGAACAACTTCATGCGTTTCCATTATATCCCCCACATCCAAGTGCGGGAGAGTAAATCATACGATCCTTAAAATTCCTTCAAGGAAGAGATCCAAATTGTCTGTTTGGTGATCGATATACGGTTCACCTGCCTCCACATGCTCCCACGCCTCAATCTTGTAATTGGCAGACTGTTGCGGGGTAATCAGAACGGTGGTCATGCCGTTTGCTTTTGCAGGTTCCAGGTTACGCGGCAGGTCTTCAAACATGGCTGCCGTGCCCGCACTCACGTCGTGGTCGGCAAGAAACTTCGCAAAGGGTTCAGGATGCGGTTTTGGCTCGAAGTCGGAAGCAACGATATCGAAAATGCTTTCAAAGATGTCGTGGTCCACATCCATTGCGGCCAACGTATCTTGCGCGTGCTTGACGGAACCATTTGTGTAGATGAGCTTGCGGCCGGGCAGGGCGGATAGCATTTCGCCGAGCTTAGGATTTTTAGGGAGGGGAGAATAATCGATGTTATGCACCACGCCCAAAAAGTCGTGCGGATCAATACCGTGTGTTTCCATTAGCCCGCGTAGCGTCGTGCCATAATCGCGATAGAGGTCTTTTTGCAATTTGCGCGCTTCGGTGCGTTCAAGCCCCGTGAGCTTTGATACATACCCAGTCATCAGTACATCAATCTGTGAGAACAGGTCGCAATGGCGCGGGTAAAGCGTATTGTCGAGGTCAAAGACCCAAGTGTCGATGTTTTTAAAAATTTCCATTGTGTGCCTTTGCCACGATTCTTGACCTTTTGCGAGTGCTGATGCACGACATCTATATGGAGCTTTGGGTCATCATCACAATCGTTGCGGCGTTTTTTCAAAACATCCGTTCTACGCTCCAGAAATACCTCAAAGGACGGATGAGCACGACGGGCGCAACCTTTGTGCGTTTTGGCTTTGGGATCCCGTTTGCTTTGCTCTATTTCGGTGGTTTTTTATACTGGACGGGTGGCGTGGTTCCGGCCGTGGAGGATGGCTTCTGGATTTGGGCCGCCGTTGCTGGCGTCGCACAAATTCTTGCAAC
>CALLHT010000094.1 GCA_938009335.1 uncultured Rhizobiaceae group bacterium | reverse complement strand
TCCTAAGGCCATTTCACCTCAGGTGGCATAGAAGACAGGATCGTATCAACATTACCACCGGTCTTCAGGCCGAAAATGGTTCCGCGGTCATATAGCAGATTGAACTCCACATAGCGGCCACGACGGACTAATTGCTCTTCGCGCTGCTCCGGTGTCCATTCCTTGTTGAAGTTCTTCATCACGATTGTGGGGTAAACCACATTGAACGCGCGTCCTACGTCTTGCGTAAACGCAAAGTCAGCGTCCCAGCCGCCAGCTTCTTCCTCAGAATGCAGATAGTCATAGAATATGCCGCCGATGCCGCGCATTTCGTTGCGGTGTTTCAGGAAGAAATACTCATCGCACCATTGTTTGTATTCCGGATAATCCGCAACCTGGTGACGATCACAGGCAAATTGCATGGCCTTATGGAACATGCGTGTGTCTTCATCTTCTTGCGTTCGACGTGCGTCCAACACAGGGGTGAGGTCAGCGCCCCCTCCAAACCATTGGCTTGCAGTTACAACCATGCGGGTATTCATATGCACGGTCGGAACATGCGGGTTCCAAGGGTGTGCGATCAGCGAAACACCAGATGCCCAAAATTCGGGGTTTTTGTCCGCGCCTGGAATTTGCGCCTTAAAGTCATCGGGCAAAATGCCGTAAACGGTGGATGTGTGAATGCCGACTTTTTCAAACACGCGGCCATACATCATGGACATGGTGCCACCGCCGCCGGCACCTTCTTCGCGCAGCCAGTCTTTCTTCTCAAAACGACCTGCTTCCCGGTCCGCCATCGGGCCTTCCAGCGCATCTTCCAAACCTTCGAAGCTCCGGCAAATTGTGTCGCGCAGTGTTTCGAACCACTGTTTTGCCGCTGCCTTCTTTTCATCCAACCCGTCTGGAAGTCCTGGTGGAGGTGGTTTGTGACTGATTCCCAAGACAAAATTCCTCGTACTTTATGCCCCGCTATTGTGTCGGGAGTTCGCCATATTTTTGTTGCGTTTGCAACTGTCCATTTTACGCAAATCGCCTGAACCTTGACAAAAACACCTCTGATTAACACATTAACAAAAGGTTAAAGTGTTATGACTGAAAAACTTGATCAAAAAGCCAGATATTCTATCGCCTCTGCCCGCAGGGCTTCTGAGGCCGTGGAGGGAGCGCGTCGTACCAACCAAAGTTGGGCTGATCGGCGCCGTGCCATGCGCAAGTCCACAGGTCCTCAAGTCGATAGTTGGAAGCGGGAAACCCGCACATTGCCGCGCGATGAGGCGCGAGAGTTCGCACGGAAGTTCTTAAAAAAATATCCGAAAGCTGCCTACTGGAGTGAAGTAGAAAGCTGGCGGGTGCTCGACAATGATGTGATCGAGTTCACCATGCGCCGTTTGCCAAGCGCGGATTAGACCGCGTTGCGGCTTTAACAGTCTCTAACGTGTGACGTACAATTTCATACCTGGCTTGATGCGGCGCGGATTTTCAATCGAATTGATTTCCATAATGTCAGCCGTACTCACTTTGTAATTTCGGGCAATCGCACTCAGCGTGTCACCGGACTCCACAATGTGGAATTTCGCATTTGCGCTCACTTTTTTGCCGATTGGAATCGGCTTCGCTTCAATCACCTTTGGTTTGGGTTTTGAATCAATCGAAGCCGTTTTGGTCAGGTCGATGTTTCTTGGAGCTTTGTCTTGCCCGTCCGGCCAAACCAGATTGCCTTGATCGTTTGTTGCAAGCGGACGCCCTGCCCAATCGGTACGGATTTCGCCTGCGGTTTGTGTGGAAACGTGATTGCCCTGATGAAACTTGTATCCGCCAAATGCAGCAAGAGCCAAGGCTATAACAATCCCGCTGCGCATTAGGATTGCACCAGCGTCCATATCATGATCATCGTCCAGAACAAATGGATCGCGTGGCTCAGCACTGTAGCTGGCTCCGTTATCCATAGATAAAGAAATATCAGCTGCGTTTGCTACGGGCTCACCGAAAACGGGTTCTCTTCTGCCATCAGAAGACATGCCTAACTCATACATGGTCGAATACTCACTACTAAACTCAACAAACACGCAGCGTTTTGGCGCAAGACGCAACGTACACACCAGAAAATAACTCTTTGCCACGTTCTGTTCTGGCAGGCGGAACACGGTTAATTAAAATTATCGTAAAATTGTTAACAAATTCCGTAAGGTAAGTGAGATGTTATTTCGCTTGCCTTAAAGCTTCGCCCAGAACCATCGCTCCGGACAGTGCCATATTGAGGGAACGCGCCTCTCCATGCATCGGAATTGTGAGCCGTGCATCAGCTGCTTCGTGAACATAGTCCGGCGCTCCTGTGCTTTCACGTCCAAGCAAAAGCAAGTCAGAACTCTCAAATTCAAAGTCCGTGTATGCCTGATCTGATTTGGTGGTTAAAAGCAGCAACCGGCGATTTGTTGTATGGCGCCACTCTTCGAACTGCTCCCAATTCAGATGCCGCTGCATGGCTGCTTGATCGAGATAATCCATGCCTGCGCGTCTGAAGGCCTTTTCATCTAGTCGAAAACCGGCGGGTTCAATGATGTGGACCTTTACACCCATGCAGGCACCCAGACGCAAAAGCGTGCCGGTGTTGCCGGGAATATCAGGTTGAAAAAGCACGAGATCAGGCATGTGGCTTAATGGCAACAATCTCTCTTTTGTTCAATGTTTAATGTGGGGAGCATTGCTTTTCGAAAAATATGCGGTCAAACTGTAACCATAGACACCAGCCAGAGGAGGCATACATGTGTATCACATTTATTAAATGCATGCCTTCTTATGCAGGGTCGGCGATCAGCCTTATCTGAATTCGCCTGTTGGCAACAGCCAATCACCCCTTCAAACGCAGTTTTCTTTTTTGAAACGCCCCACGCTGGATCAAACCCATGTTCGCCTATTTTGAAAGTCTTATAAATCCGTATCCTAACGATGTGCCAGAGCAGCCACCGAATCGTATGCTGGCTTTTTTCTGGCATTACACGAAATCCTGTTGGCCTATTCTGGCTTTAATGACACTTTTGGGCGTCCTGTTTGCTGTGATTGAGGTTTATCTGTTCGCATTTCTTGGCAACATCGTGGATTGGCTTTCAAGTTCCAATCGCGAAACCTTTTTGGCTGAAGAGGGCTACGGCCTGCTATGGATGGCATTTGTTGCGATTGTCTTGTTACCCAGCCTCAGCCTGATTCACTCACTCGTTCTGCATCAGGGCATTCTTGGCAATTATGGGATGATCATGCGATGGCAGATGCATCGTTATCTGTTGCGTCAGTCCATGGGCTTTTTTGCGGACGAATTCGCCGGACGCGTTGCTACTAAAGTTATGCAAACTTCTTTGGCACTGCGCGATGCGACCATCGCCATCCTGGATGTGATGGTTTTCGTATCGGTCTATTTCATCGGCGCGTTGGTTCTTGTTGGCACTTTTCATCCCTTTCTGGTTCTGCCGTTTGTCGGATGGTTGTTTGCCTATATGATCATGTTGCGTATTTTTCTGCCGCGCATGAGTGAAGTTGCTAAACGTCAGGCAGATGCACGATCTGAAATGACAGGCCGGGTTGTTGACAGCTATACCAACATTACAACCGTCAAACTGTTTGCCCATGCGGACAGGGAAGAAGCTTATGCCAAAGATGCGATGGATGGGTTTTTAAAGACCGTTCATCCCCAGATGCGTCTTTCTACCCAATTCGAATTATGTGTGCAGGTTCTAAACGGCTTGTTACTGGTTTCTGCGGGTGGTCTCGCTATCTGGCTCTGGGTTGTGGGTTCATCTTCGATCGGCGCTGCTGCTGTGGCCATTGGTCTGGTGCTGCGAATGGGCGGCATGTCACACTGGGTGATGTGGGAGCTTGCGCGCCTGTTTGAATCGCTCGGTGTGGTTCAGGATGGCATGAACATGATGTCCAAACATCTTGCTGTTACGGACAAGCCTGACGCAGGAAGACTCGACACTCAGGGTAAACCTATCCATTTTGATGATATCCGCTTCACCTATGGTGGTGAGGGTGCGGTCATGGATAATCTTAATCTTGAAATCGCATCCGGCGAGAAGATTGGACTTGTTGGACGTTCGGGAGCAGGCAAGACAACGCTCACAAATATTCTGCTGCGTTTCTATGA
>CALLHT010000093.1 GCA_938009335.1 uncultured Rhizobiaceae group bacterium | reverse complement strand
ATCGGCGGCGGCATCGGCATCGGTGTTCGTGAAAGCGACACAGAGCTTAAAGGCAAAATCAACGCAGCAATTGCGACCATGAAAAGCGACGGTTCTTTGAACGAGATGCTTAAGAAGTGGTTCCCGGATCGTCCAGACGTTCTGTACTAAGAAATATTGGGGCCTGATTGGTTCGGGCCCCTTTTTCATCACGGCACGATCATGAGCAAAACAAACATAGCGATAATAGGTGCCGGAATTTTAGGTTCTGCCATAGCTTTGGAGCTTGGAACCGCAGGACATTCAGTTGAAGTCTTTTCCGACGATCACAATGCAAAGCCTGCGACCCATGCATCATTTGGCTGGATCAACGCCCATACCCCCGAAAACAAACACCATTTTCAAATGCGCCTCGAAAGCATGCGCTTATGGCGAGCTTTAAGGAGCGCTTACCCGGCAATACCCGTTCGGCAGATTACCGCCGTCGACTGGGATATGCCTGAAACTGAACTGGAAGAAACACAAGCGCAGTATTCAGACCTAGGGCATGAAACACACTTGCTTGAGGCTGATGCGCTCAAGAACGCGTTCCCGCATCTAAACCTGCCAGAAACCAGCGCCATCACCAGTTATAATGACATGGTTGCGGAACCCGACCAAATTGCCAGTTTTTTCAAGAAACACGCTGAGGCGCTTGGTGTTCGTTTCTCAACCGACAATTCCATCGAGCGCATTGATACGTCACCAAATGGGCCACAGCTTGTTGTAAATGCCACTCTCCATCAGTTTGACCAAGTCATCATCGTAGCGGGCACCGGCTCCCAAGCTTTGGTAGAACATTTGGGCTACGCGCTGCCGATGAACAATCGGCAAGGCATATTGTTGCGCTCCAAGGCGATGGAAAAAGAACTCAATTGCCTAATCAGCGCGCCGGACTTCCATTGTTGGCAGATGACCGACGGAACGATTATCGCAGGATCGGCCCAAGCGGGACGCGAACCAAATGTAGATGTGACAGCGCTTGCAAAACAACTGTCCGAGAAAATGGCAGAGCTCGCGCCAGACTTTGCTGATATCGAATTCACGACAAAGACACATGGCACGCGGCCAGAGCCCGGTGATGGCATGCCTGTGATTGATGTTGTTGGAGAGCACGGAAACATACATCTTGCTGTCATGCATTCGGGCATCACGCTTGCACCATTTGTTGCAAAAGCCATTTCGCATCAGGTCAAAACCGGCAAACAACATGAAAAAGTAGCGCCCTACTCGCTGGCACGGTTTCAAACGGTTCAGGAGAAGATCGCGATATGATGTCGTTTTGCCATACGCCCGCAGATCTTGAAGGCTTTACGTGGCTTTCCTGTTATCTGACCACCAACACGCATTTCTCTTTCTACTGGAGCTTCGTGACCGTTCTTCTTTTGGTGTTTATCACGGCACCGGTCGCGTTGCTTTTCGGGTTTGGAGGCGCGGTCGCCAAGCGATCCACAATCGCACCTCTACGTTGGTTCGGCAAACTCTACACAAACATGGTACGCGGCGTTCCTGAATTGATCTTCTTCCTGTTTGTGCCCATCGCACTTGACCAGGGTTTTGAATACATCCGTTACAAACTGCTCTGCGAAGACAGTTCTGCCCCTGTGTATCAAGGCAATGATTTTGTGGTCTGCACCGCGGCGAAACTTCCCTTGAGTTCAGCTGAAGCGTGGGTGCATACAACATACAATTTCTCATTGGCTGTTCTGGCATTCGCCATTGTGTTTGGCGCGTTCGCCGCAAACGTGATTGACGGTGCCCTGAATGCGGTGCCTAAAAGCCAGCTGGAAACCGCGTCGTCCTACGGTCTTTCAAAACGCCAGACCTTCTGGCGCATTCACGTTCCGCAAATGTGGGGCTTTGCGCTAGCGGGTCTTTCCAACCTTTGGCTGATTCTAATCAAAGCTACTCCGCTGTTATTCATTCTCGGCATCGAAGATGTGGTCTATTGGGCGGGTTATCTCGGCAAAACAAAAACCAGCTTCTTTGCCTATCCGCATGGTGACTGGCGGATTTGGTACTTCCTAGCATTGTTGATTTTCTATCTGCTCATGACGTATGCGAGCGAGAAGGTCATCAATCGCCTCTCCCGCCGATTTGCAAGAGGTCAGGCAACCTTAGGTGCCAGCGAAGATAAGGCGGCGATGGCATGAGTTGTTCACAAACCATCATCGACTACGGCCTTCGTTCAATCGGTTACGGAGAAAGGCTTCTTCCCAAAACGGACATTACGCTTTGCGATCAATTCGTATTGATCGGAAGCGGCATGATCTGGAACATCTACTTTGCCGTGCTGGCACTTGGTTTCGGCTTCATGTTCTCAATCCTCCTAGCGCTTGGAAAGGCAAGCGAAAACCCGGTTTTCAGTCGCTTGTCGCGCGGATACATCTTTTTCTTCAGGGGATCCCCCCTCTTCATACAATTCTTCTTTGCCTATGAAGCATTTGTTTTGCTCCCGAAACTTGGCGTGGATATCAATCTGGGTTTCGCAGTCATTACAGCTGAAACACGCTGGCTGACGAAAGCCTGGCTTGGCGCGCTGATCGTCCTTTTCCTCAATACATCCGGTTACTCTGCGGAAATTTTCTATCGCGCTTATCGTGCCGTTCCACGGGGTGATGTGGAAGCGGCACAAGCCTATGGCATGACAGGTAAAACTCGGTTCTGGCGCGTCATATGGCCAACCATGTTGAGGATTGCTTGGCCTGCCTACACAAACGAGGCCATTTTCCTGTTTCACGCGACTGCCCTTGCATTTTTCTCCGGTTTTCCAGCTTGGCGACAACAGGGCGACGCGCTGTATTATGCCAAATATTTTTACGACAAAACCTTCAATCCGTTCATCCCCTACCCGATTACCGCGTTCTATTTTATCCTGTTCACGTTGATCATCATCTTCTTTTTCGGACTGATCAACAAACATCTGAACCGACACATTGCGCCAGAGCAACGCAGCTCAATCCGCTATAGACCACAGTTCCTGAGGTAGAAATGTTTGACGCAGTGGGCATACCGTTCTGGATATTCTGCCTTCTGGTAATTTTCGCAATTATCGGTTTTCTGGATCGAATTTTTGCGCCAAGCGTTCGTTGGTTTTTCCGCAGGCGGTTAAACTCGGCCATCGACGAATTGAACAGTCGGCTCGATACGAGAATTCAACCCTTCAAGCTCACGCGCAAACAATCACTGGTCGACCAACTCATGTATGACCCATTGGTGATTGAGGCCGCTGAAGAAGAAGCCAAACGCGATGGCATCCCGCTTTCGGTTATCATGAGCAAGGCAGAACGATACGCGCGCGAAATCATCCCTTCATTTTCACCGATGGCCTATTTCGGCATCGGAACACGATTTTCCAAATGGGTTTCTGAATTCCTGTACCGTGTTCGTTTGGGCTTTGTAGACGACGAGAAATTCAAACTGATCGATCCGAATGCATCGGTTGTCTTTGTGATGAACCATCGTTCCAATATGGACTATATTTTGGTCACCTATTTGGCATCATCACGAACCACGCTCTCCTATGCCGTGGGCGAATGGGCTCGCATCTGGGGCTTGCAAAACCTGATACGCGCCATGGGAGCCTACTTCATCCGGCGATCTTCCAGAAACGAACTATATCGGCGTGTGCTTTCAAGGTATGTCAGCATGGCAACCCGTGAAGGCGTAACGCAAGCTGTCTTCCCCGAAGGCGGCTTAACACGGGACGGCAAACTCATGCCACCCAAACTCGGGCTGCTCAGCTATATGTTGAGTGACTTCCAACCCGAAAAAAGCCGCGACATCGTTTTTGTGCCCGTTGGCATCAACTATGACCGTGCATTGGAAGATCGAATTCTCACCTCAAAGAGTGAAGCAGAATATACTGGCAGAGACTTTCGCGTCAGCATCTCCGCATCAATCGGCTTCATCTTCAACATGCTGAAGCGCCGCCTTCAAGGCACGTTGTATCGGTTGGGATATGCATGCGTGAGTTTCGGCAATCCGATCTCATTAAAAACATGGCTTGAAGAAAACCAGCAAAGCATGAGTTCACACAAACCGGAAGAGCGCAACGCCACCATAGAAGCCTTGGGAAATGAACTTATCACACAGGTTGGTAATGTGGTCCCTGCCCTCCCCGTATCCTTAGTCGCAACGGTATTTGTTCAAAATCCGGAAAAAGAATTGAATGAGCTGGAACTGAAATCTGAGGTGTCTTCGCTTGTTGATACTTTGGAAAAATCTGGTCACCATGTTCATGTTCCAAGAGCTGACTTGGACTACGCGGTAAGCACCGGACTAAGAATGTTGGTCATGCGCCATATGGTTCTGCAAAGCGATGATGGCGTTTTAAGAGCGAATGAAAAAGAAAATATTCTTCTGCGGTATTACGCAAATTCCATCGCCCATTTACTCGACAACTGTCGTATAGGTAAAGGATGATCCGTTTCCACTCTCCAGATCACCGGGTGTTTTAAGCAGCGAGAACGTAGTCCGATAAAGGCCGGGCGAATCCCCCGCAATCAATACCACTTGCATGATACTGCCTCCGATGGTTGCACCGGCACGTTCGTTGAATAGTCCGGTCCCAACAGACAGAAACGGCTTTTCATTTACTAGAGGTGTCAGGACTTGCCCGCCCTTTGAGCCTTCGGGAAACGCATTGGTAATGCCGCCGATGATCAGATCTT
>CALLHT010000092.1 GCA_938009335.1 uncultured Rhizobiaceae group bacterium | reverse complement strand
GGGAAGCGGATCGCCTGGCCCTTGGCAGACGTCAGAAGCACGGTTGCGTCTTCCGTGCAGGTTTCCACACCGACAATGCCGTCACCGTCTTCAAGCTTCATGGCGATTTTACCATTGCGGTTGACCAGCTGGAAGTCAGAGAGTTTGTTCCGGCGCACGGTGCCACGCGTCGTTGCGAACATGATGTTGAGATTTTCCCAACTTTCCTCATCTTCCGGCAGCGGCATAATGGTGGTGATCGTCTCGCCCTGCTGCAACGGCAGAATGTTGATCAGCGCCTTGCCCCTCGCCTGCGGCGCCGCAAGCGGCAGTTTCCAAACCTTGAGCTTATAGGCAATGCCGCGCGTTGAGAAGAACAGCATCGGCGTATGCGTATTTGCCACAAAGACGCGGGTGACGAAATCCTCATCCCGTGTCGACATGCCCGAGCGGCCCTTACCGCCACGACGCTGCGCGCGGTAGGTTTCAAGCGGCACGCGCTTGACATAGCCATTGTGAGAAACCGTCACCACCATATCTTCACGCGCGATGAGGTCTTCATCTTCCATGTCGAAGCCGCCGTCCATGATCTCGGTACGTCGTGGTGTGGCAAATTCTTCGCGCACTTCAATCAGCTCATCCGAGATGATTTTCATGACGCGTACGCGTGAAGAAAGAATATCAAGATAATCGATGATCTCATCCGCAATGGATTTCAGCTCATCGCCGATTTCATCACGGCCAAGGGCAGTCAGACGTTGTAGACGCAGATCAAGGATAGCGCGGGCCTGCTCTTCCGACAGATTGTAAGTGTCATCGTCTTTGAGTTTGTGGCGCGGGTCATCAATCAACTCGATCAGCGGTGCCACATCCTTGGCAGGCCAATTGCGCTCCATCAATTGCGCACGCGCCGTTGCCGGATCAGGCGCCTTGCGAATAAGGGCAATTACTTCGTCAATGTTGGCAACAGCAATCGCCAGGCCAACCAAAACATGGGCGCGTATGCGGGCTTTGTTCAGCAGGAATTTGGTGCGACGGGTCACAACTTCTTCGCGGAACGCAATGAACGCGCGCAGCATATCAAGCAGATTCATCTGCTCAGGCTTACCGCCATTCAGCGCAACAAAGTTACAGCCAAACGAGGTTTGCAACTGTGTAAAGCGATAGAGCTGGTTCAGCACCACATCCGGCACAGCATCGCGTTTCAATTCGACAACCACGCGATAGCCATCGCGGTCAGACTCGTCTCGAATATCAGAAATGCCCTCAATGCGCTTGTCACGCACCAGTTCGGCGATTTTCTCGATCATCGAGGCTTTGTTGACCTGATACGGGATCTCAGTGACGATCAACGCGGATCTGTCATTCCGCATTTCCTCAACTTCGACCTTGCTTCGCATGATCACAGAGCCACGCCCCGTTTCATAAGCGGAGCGAATGCCGGAACGTCCAAGAATGGATGCACCAGTCGGGAAATCAGGCCCTGGCATGATTTCCATAATTTCAGGAAGAGAAACCGCCGGGTCTTCAATCATCTTCAGGCAAGCATCAATCACTTCGCCCAAATTATGCGGCGGAATATTCGTCGCCATACCAACTGCAATGCCCCCACCACCATTGACCAGGAGATTGGGAAAGCGTGCTGGCAAGACCGTAGGCTCGCGCTCTGAATTGTCGTAGTTGTCCTGAAAATCGACTGTATCTTTATCGATATCAGCGAGAAGCTCGTGCGCAGATTTCGCCAAACGCGATTCCGTATAGCGCATGGCAGCCGCTTTATCGCCATCGACAGAACCAAAATTACCCTGCCCGTCAATCAGCGGCACGCGCAAAGACCAGTTCTGCGCCATGCGCACCATGGCCTCATAAATCGCGCTATCGCCATGCGGGTGATATTTACCGATCACATCACCGACGATGCGTGCTGATTTACGGTATGGCTTGTTCCAGTCATAGCCGTTTTCATGCATGGAATAGAGAATGCGGCGGTGCACCGGTTTGAGCCCGTCACGCACATCTGGAAGCGCGCGACTGACGATCACGCTCATGGCGTAATCGAGATATGACCGCTGCATTTCCTCAATAATGGAAATCGGTTTTATGTCTGATCCGCCGCCGTTATCGGAGCCTGGACCAGTTGGCGTGCTTGCTTCGTCTGACAAAGAATTCTTCCGCGTTTCTACCCTGCTCCTAATATACTGTGATTCTGCCCTGAACACCAACTTGGCAAGATATTCGACTTTTCATTTTTCGTTGATTTATCAATCGCTTAAATCGTTATACAGGAAGCCGCCAAAATAATTGGGGTTACAATTGTCATTTACCCCTGATATTGCGGAATCATGTTTGAAATTGACGCTCTCATCAATGCCTTCGCGACCTTGTTCGTGACGATTGACCCAATCGGCCTGGCGCCTATTTTTCTGGGCCTGACCGATGGTATGAATAAGGCTGAGCGCTTTGCCGTGGGCCTTCGCGCATGCATCATTGCGCTGTTTTTGATGACGGTATTTCTGATTGCCGGACAAGCGATCCTCGATACATTGGGCATCACAATTCATGCATTCCGTGTCGCGGGCGGTCTACTGCTTTTCTACACCGCCTTTGAGATGGTCTATGGCGGACGCGTGGAGCGGAAACAGGAAACTTCTGAACGCGCAATCACCGCAGACCAGATCGCAAATATTGCGGTCTTCCCGCTTGCCTTGCCATTGATTGCGGGGCCCGGCGCTATTTCTGCCGCTATTCTGCTTTCGTCTGAAGATCCTTCGCTGGAATGGCAATTTGCCCTGTTTGGCGTCATTGCCGCGGTCTTATTGCTCGTGTTCCTTGCCTTTTTAACCTCTAACCTGATTGATCGCTATCTTGGCACCACAGGCCGCATGATTATGACCCGCCTGCTCGGCGTGCTTCTGGCAGCGCTTTCTGTGCAGTTTGTGGTGGATGGTTTGAGCGCGATGTTAGCCTAAGGCGTCCAGAGCTTCCTTAGCCCCTTCAACCATCATATCAACGCCTATTTCTGTATAATCGCGAGAGATAACGATCAGACCCGCCTGCTCTATTTGGCGTTCAATCGTTGCGGTTTGGTCAAACGACACGCTGATCTTGCGTTGTGCGAGTTGCACCCATGGTTCGAGCTTTGCGACTTCTATGACTGCGTTTGCAGCACCGGAATAAGCTCGCGCCAAGCCGCCTGTCCCCAGTTTCACGCCCCCGAAATACCGAGTAACGATGATGCCAACGTCCATCAACCCTGCGCCGATCATAGTTTTGAGCACTGGCATGCCAGACGTTCCGGAAGGCTCGCCATCATCCTTACCGATTTCCTGAATTTGACCGTTGTCCAGCATTCGCCTGAACGCTGTAACGTGATGATTAGCTTTCTTATGCTCAGAACGTAACGCGTCCAGCGTTTCGTCAAATGTCGCGAGTGGCACCAGATGTGCGATGAAACGGGACTTCTTTTCTTCAATCTCAGCAGAGAAAATGCGGGATACGGTTTTTAATTCCATTCCCGCAGTTACACCTCACCGCCCCGGCAAGTCTACCCTGATTTCCTTGCCGCCATATTCGTCCACACTGTCGTGGGCGCGGATGATGACGGTTTTGATGCCTTCAGGCACGGTTGTATTGCCTGAACGCGTAAAGGGTTGCTCTTCTACGTGGGGGTGATGAAGAATACGCTTGCCGTATACAGTCCCATCTTCGCCAACGACTTCCCAGCCATCGGCGTAATGATCCCAGCCCGTATCGGCATGTTTCACGGTCACTTCAAAGCGATAGTTCGGGCCATCACCGGATACTTTCACATCGATTACATCCGCTTCGCCGGCATTGGCGCTGACTGAAGCACACACGACCATTCCAAGAGCGCAGATCGCAGATTTCATCGAATTCTCCTTCGTCAAATACTTTCAAGCCAAACAACAGTTTATCGTAGCATACCAAAAGAACCAGACAAAATTTTGTGCATTGAATTTATGACTGCCTTCACACTTTCGGCTGCTGTTGCGTAGCGCAATGAATACCGCCACCCATTTCACCTATTGGATCGGTATTCAGTGAAATGATTTCACGGTCCGGATAGGCTTGCTTGAGCGTTGTGACCGCAAATGCATCCGCTTCTTCATCTCCGAAGTTTGAAGAAATCACCGCCCCGTTGCACACATAGTAATTCACGTAGGACGCCACAAAATCGAGCGAGCGAACACGCAGTCGCTGTGGGTCTGGAATTACGACCGTCTGGATGTCTGATCCATCTGCTGTTTGGCTGTTTTGAATGATATCATGGGTTTCAAATGCGGCTCTAGACCAGGGATCATCGCCATAAATACGCGCTGGCATTTGAATGAGCACCTCGTTAGGCGCAACAAACCGTGCCAGCGCATCTATGTGGTAATCGGTGATGTCTTCGCCTGCGATTCCCCGCGCCCAAATGATTTTGTTTGCGCCATAGGCTTCTAACAGCAGTTCAGAAACAACAGACTTTGACTGCCTGTTCCGGTTCTTGTTTACCCAGCTGCTTTCATGCGCCAGCAATGTCCCGTGCCCGTTTGTTTCCACTCCGCCCGGCTCACCAACCAATCCGTTGTCAAACAACGGTAGATCCGTGTGTTCAGCAATGCGCCGCGCAATCGCGCCATCGTTTTTATGAACCTGTTTGTTGCCCCATCCGTTGAAATTCATATGACGAATTGCCAATTGTCCGGCATCGCTACGGACAAATAATGGCCCACTATCCCGGCACCAGAGGTCGTCGGTCGGCACATCCCAGATTTCGACTCGGTCGCTCAGCTTTTCGCGCGCTTTGGCAGCATGCGATTTTTCCATCAGCATGACGACCGGTTCAAACTCAGCAATCGCATTTGCCACTTCTGCGATCGATTGTTGCAAGAGAGTTAGAAAATATCGATCCGGATGGACCTGAGTGTTAACCGGCCATTGCATAAAGGTGCGTTCATGC
>CALLHT010000091.1 GCA_938009335.1 uncultured Rhizobiaceae group bacterium | reverse complement strand
CTGGATTAAAACGCTTGTCTGGTAACTCAGGATTTGGCACCCATACACAATGAGCATTTTACGCATTCAATCTCTAGCCGATTTTCCCGAGACCCTGAAAGGTGGTGTCGTTGCCATCGGCAACTTTGACGGGGTTCATCGTGGTCATCAGTCAGTACTTTGCCAAGCGGTAAATCTTGCAAAAGCAAATGGCGTTTCGGCAACTGTTCTGACATTCGAACCGCATCCGCGCACGTTTTTTAAACCGGATTCGCCTGTGTTCCGGTTAACAGACGCGAAGACTAAAGCTGAGCTGTTTGGTGCACTCGGGTTCGATTGTGTCGTTGAGCATGCTTTTGATGGGGACTTGTCTTCCACACCGGCTGCAGATTTTGTTCGTGATTTGCTGGTTGAGAAATTCGGCGTGTCGCATGTCGTAACCGGCTATGATTTCCACTTTGGAAAAGGCCGTGAAGGGAGTCCGCAATTTCTCATGCAATCTGGAGAAACTCATGGGTTTTCCGCAACGATTGTCACCGCTTTCAGCGATGAGGGGGGCGGAGTGGTTTCTTCCAGCAGAATAAGAGAATGTTTGTCTGAAGGAAAACTGGCCGAAGCAAATGGCCTGCTTGGCTTCAGCTACCGGGTTTCGGGCGAGGTGGTTAAAGGCGCGCAACTGGGTCGCACCCTAGGATACCCAACAGCGAATATCTCTTTGCCGCCGGAAGCAACTTTGGCGCATGGCATTTATGCTGTCCGCGCGAAGCTCGCAGATGGTACAATTCATAATGGCGTCGCCAGTTATGGCAGGCGCCCCACCTTTGATAATGGGGAAGCGCTGCTTGAATCTTTTATCTTTGATTTCTCAGCAGACCTTTATGGCCAGGAGATTACAATCTATTTGGAAAGCTGGCTGCGTGGAGAAGAGAAGTTTGATAGTGCAGAAGCGCTGGTTGAGCAGATGGACAAAGATAGCGAAGAAGCAAAAGCCTATCTTTCCATGCTTGGACCTGAAGAGGGCCTGCTGCCCGTTATTCACTGTTAGATATAAAAACGCTCATCTAGCAAATTTTGATATGAGGCTAAGATTTTGATCTTAGCAATGTCCATATGCCGCGGGTTGATGAGATAGTGAAACGCTTGGGGAATGATTGCAGATGGTACCTGCATGATTGCGGCCTCGTCACTGAGAGAAAATTCTTCCCATAGATCGCGTGTATAAAGAATGTCTTCTCGCCAATCTTTTTTCACAGTGGGTTTGAGGATGGTAAGATTGTCTGGAACGTCGATTTCGATCAGCTGGTAAGTATCAGGGGTTAACTCAGGATCAAATCTTACCAGTAACTCAAGCAAACACGTAGAAGGATGATCTGAGCAATATACAATCTCTGTGCCTAAATGATTCCATCTGCCTTGAGAATATTTGCCACCAATTCCGGAAAGGTCCGTATAGTTTGAAACACGCCAGATTTTCATCCTTAGGCATACATGCCGTGGTCAATCGCATGAAGTTGCATTTCGATTTCATGCGCGCCAGTTTCAGATATTAGTAACTCAATGGGTCGCGCATTATTCAGAGCTTTATTGGGTTTGCGAAGCCAGATATTGGCTTTCTCCAACGAACCAAAAACACGGGTTGCGTGTTCCATCGTGCGTTCAAGTCTTTGTACTCGATCTGACTCTTCAAGGCTGAGCGTTGTCTCACGTCTTGCAAGCGTGCGAGGCGGTGCGACCAGCTTATGCAATTCACTACTCGAAAAACCGCTCTTACCAAGCTTTGAGATACGCTCTTTGCGGATCGTGAATGCTCCATTCCGTGCGTCTCTTGACAGATTGGATAGAGCCGACCCCGCCACACGCTTTAATCCCTTAGCGGAACGGCGCTTCTCGTTGTTAGGTGATGTTTGTTTTGCTTGTTTTGCCATTTGCCGAAAATTTAGCGGCATTTGGCATGAAATGCAAGAAATTTCCACTTTATTGATGCGGGCCATCCTGTTATGGAGACTGAATGTTCCAAAGATGTTTGATAAAAATCTCCATACGAATTATTGGCCCGGACGCTGCCTGATCGCAGAGTTCCGGGAAAGGCTCATCTTGGCCAAGCGACACATGAAGTCAGGCAATGACAAACAGGCGCGAACAAGGTACATCCAACACAGAATTCGAAATTTTAGTTCGGTTAGCCGGACCAACCTTCACGTGATATCATGACCGATCAAAACAATTCAGAACGCGATTATTCCAAAACCCTTTTCTTGCCGGAAACAGATTTTCCGATGCGCGCGGGCCTTCCAAAAAAAGAGCCGGAAATCATTGCGCAATGGGATAAGAAAGAACTCTATAAAAAGCTCCGTGAGCAATCAAAAGGTCGCCCAAAATATGTGCTGCATGACGGGCCTCCCTATGCGAATGGCAATCTGCATATCGGCCACGCACTGAACAAGGTCTTGAAAGACATGATCACGCGCTCGTTTCAGATGCGCGGCTTTGATTCAAACTATGTGCCGGGTTGGGATTGTCATGGCCTTCCAATTGAATGGAAAATCGAAGAGCAATACCGCGCCAAGGGTAAAAATAAGGACGAAGTTCCGGTCAACGAGTTCCGTAAAGAATGTCGTGACTTTGCTGATCACTGGATTGGCGTGCAGACTGAAGAGTTCCGCCGTCTTGGCGTAGAGGGTGATTTCGAAACGCCTTATAAGACGATGAACTTCAAGGCAGAAGCAAAGATTGCCAAAGAGCTGATGAAGTTTGCTAAATCTGGCCAGTTGTATCGTGGTTCCAAGCCGATTATGTGGTCTGTGGTGGAACGCACTGCACTGGCCGAGGCCGAGATTGAGTATGAGAATTATGAGTCCGATACGGTTTGGGTAAAGTTTCCGATTGTTTCTGGTTCTCAAGAGCTTGATGGTGTTCCAATCGTCATCTGGACGACAACGCCTTGGACGATCCCTGGTAACCGTGCGATCTGTTTCTCAAGCAAGATCAATTATGGCTTGTACGAAGTAACTGCTGCGGAAATGGAGTTTGGTCCGCAACCGGGAGATAAGCTCATCTTTGCTGACGCGTTGGCGGAAGAATGTTTTGCAAAAGCGAAACTTGAATTCAAACGTCATCGCGATGTAAGTGGCAAAGAACTCGGCGAAGTCACTTGCGCCCATCCTTTGCGCGGTTTCCACGATACCTATTCATTTGATGTGCCGCTGCTCGATGGCGATCACGTTACCGATGATGCGGGTACGGGCTTTGTGCATACGGCACCAGGTCATGGTCGGGATGACTTTGAAATCTGGGTGGCACGCCGCAATGAGATTGAAGCGAAAGGCATCAGTTCGAAGATCCCGTTCACGGTTGCTGACGATGGCTCATACACCGATGAAGCGCCGGGCTTTGAAGGCGCGCGCGTGATCGACGATAAAGGCAAAAAGGGGAAGGCCAACCAGGAGGTGATCACCGCCCTAATCGGTCAGAACAACCTGTTTGCCCGCGGTCGCTTGAAGCACGAATATCCGCATTCATGGCGTTCTAAAAAGCCAATCATCTTCCGCAACACACCGCAGTGGTTTGTTTATATGGATAAAGACGGCGTGGTTGGCGATGGCTCGCAAAGCAATCACGGCACGTTGCGCCAAACAGCACTTGCCGCGATTGATGAAACTCGTTTCGTTCCGGCAGCAGGACAAAATCGTCTTAGAGATATGATCGAAAAGCGCCCCGATTGGGTTCTTTCCCGTCAACGCGCTTGGGGTGTGCCGATTTGTGTGTTCCGAAATCCTGAAACAGATCAGGTTATTCCGGGACCAGATTTTGATAAATCAGATGAGCTGATGGAAAGAATTGAGCAATCGTTCATTTCGGAAGGCGCGGATGCCTGGTTTGACGAAGGCGCGAAAGAACGGTTCCTTGATGGGCTGGTGGATAACCCGGCAGAATGGGAGCAGGTTTCTGACATTCTGGATGTTTGGTTTGATTCAGGTTCAACCCATGCATTTTGTCTGGAAGAGCGCGAAGATTTGAAATGGCCTGCTGATCTTTACCTTGAAGGCTCCGATCAACACCGGGGCTGGTTCCATTCGTCTCTGCTCGAAAGCTGCGGTACGCGCGGTCGTGCGCCTTATGATGCGGTTCTTACCCATGGCTTTGTCATGGATGAAGAGGGACGCAAAATGTCAAAGTCGCTCGGCAATGTGGTCACCCCGCAAGAGGTCATCAAACAGTCTGGCGCTGATATTCTTCGTCTATGGGTTTCATCAGCGGATTATTCCGAGGACCTTCGGATTGGACCGGAAATCCTGAAAACTTCCATCGATGCCTACCGGAAAATGCGCAATACACTGCGCTGGATGCTGGGCAATCTGGCGCATTATCAGGGCGACAAACCGGAATTGAAAGATATGCCGGAGCTGGAACAACTGATGTTGCACCGTTTGCATGAACTGGATGCGGTTGTACGCAAAGGCTATGATGAATTTGATTTTAAACGCATTTTTGCGCAGCTATTCAATTTTATGACGGTCGAGCTTTCATCCTTTTATTTCGATATCCGCAAAGATGCGCTCTACTGCGAGGCGCCCTCCAGTGCTAAGCGCAAAGCAGCACTTTATGTGGTGAATGAGTTGTTCGATCATCTCGTGCGTTGGCTTGCGCCGATGATGCCATTCACAATGGAAGAGAGTTTCCAGACTCGCGCCGGTTCTGAGGAGGGCTCTGTTCATATGGAGCAGTTTCCTGACGTGCCAGACGCGTGGAAAAACGATGCTTTGGTCGAGAAATGGAAGAAAATTCGTGCTGTTCGCCGTGTTGTGACCGGTGCGCTTGAGATCGAGCGCCGTGAAAAGCGGATTGGTTCATCACTTGAAGCGGCTCCTGTTGTGCATATCACCAACGGCGATCTGATGGCCGCAATTGAAGGACATGACATGGCAGAAATCTGCATCACGAGTTCAATTTCCATTACAGACGCGCAAGCTTCGTCAGAAGCGTTTGGCCTAGATGATGTTTCAGGTGTTGCAGTTGTTCCCGCAATGGCTGAAGGCAAGAAATGCGCAAGATCATGGAAAGTGTTGCCGGACGTGGGGTCTGACCCGGATTATCCGGATATTTCGCCTCGCGATGCCGCTGCAATGAGAGAGATCGACGGCAAGGCGTAAGTCTTGCTGCCGTTCACATTTGGTCTGTTAACGCTTTGGTGAAGGAACATACGGTTTTCTTGAAAAAGTTGGTGTTTTAGGGTATCAACACACAAATGGCCGTCTTGCTGACACAATGTATGATCAAAAGATCGGTCCAAACATGGATTTTGCTGAACCGGGACAGGACGCAAACATGACGAAACGCAGTTTACCAATCGTAGTTAGTGTTGGCGCTTTGATGCTGGCTGGCTGTACATCTGGTACGACATACGGAACAGGCGTCACGCATGAAGCGCAGACGTTCAATGGCCTCTACAACATGTTTTCGATCAGGCCTGATAAAGGCGAGGAAATCGACTATTCGGCCCGTCCCGATTTGGTGATGCCTGCCAACAAGCAAGCGCTTCCAGCTCCGGGTTCCGGGATTGAGCAGACTGCAGGTGACCAGGCTTGGCCAGAAACACCAGAGCAACGCATTGCGGCAGTACGCCAGGACGCTCCTGAGCCGGACTGGCGTAGCGGCGATTTGCCTACTGAGTATTTGACCAGTGAAAAGCAGGGCATTCGCAATTCTGCTGGACTTTATGTCGGCGACCGTAACCAAGGTCGCGCAGGCGGCGGTGAACAAATCATTGCTGAACTGCAGCGCGATAAACAAGTCAGTGAAGAAGTTGCTCGCCGTCGTAACCAGCTTTCTTACTCAACGGGCGTTCAGAGAAGGTTCCTCACTGAGCCACCGACAGAATATCGTACACCTGCAGCGACAGCAGACGCGGGTGATCTGGGTATTACGAAAGAGCAGTTGACCGAAAAGCAGAAGCGTGAAGAACGCGAAAGAATTGATGCTTCAAACGGTGTTATTACGCCGGGCAGCTAAGAAAGCTCATTCTACAAATTTTAGATGGGAAGCTCAGGCTTCCCGTTTTTGTTTGAAGAACTGTTTTAGAATTTCAGAACATTCCCGCTCCATCATCCCGCTGTATACTTCTGGGACATGATGGCAGGTCTGGTTGTTGAAATATCTGACACCATGCTCAACGGCTCCGGATTTCTGATCCATCGCACCAAAATACAATCGTCGAATACGGGCAAAGGAGATGGTAGCTGCACACATTGGGCAAGGTTCTAACGTCACATAGAGATCATAATCAGGAAGCCGCTCGCTATTAAGAGCTTCACAAGCTGAGCGAATGACGAGAACTTCGGCATGGGCGGTTGGGTCTTTAAGTTCCAATGTGCGATTGCCATCGGCAGCAACGATCTCGCCATTATGAACGAGGACTGCACCCACAGGAACTTCTCCTCGGACAGCAGCGAGTTCTGCTTGCTCGAAGGCGCGTTCCATATAGCTTGCTTTTCGGTTCATTATGGCCCACCAACAAAAAATCACAGGATCACGGATATTTCCAATGAATAGCAGACGCGGCCCGAAATCGAAAAGAGCTGATTCAAAACCGGCACAGGTTGTGGCTGAGGCTGATGCTGAAGATAAACCGGAACGGATAGCCAAGCGCATGGCGCGAGCCGGGTTGTGCTCACGGCGGGAAGCAGAAACCTGGATTGCAGCCGGGCGGGTGAGCGTAAACGGCAAACTGCTTGAAACGCCAGCCTTCACCGTCACGCTAAAAGACAGGATCGAAGTTGATGGAAATCTGATTTCTGCAAAAGAGCGCACCAGGCTTTGGCTGTTTCATAAACCGGCAGGCACGGTAACGACCAATCGCGACCCAGAAGGGCGCAAGACAGTGTTTGAGACATTGCCGGAAGGTTTGCCGAGACTGCTCACCGTCGGGCGTCTGGATATCAACACAGAAGGCTTGTTGTTGATGACAAATGATGGCGGGCTGTCGCGGGAATTGGAACTTCCAACAACCGGGTGGCTCCGTCGTTACCGTGTGCGGGTGCATGGTAAGGTCAATGAACAAGAGTTGGAGAAGCTAAAGGACGGTATCGCCGTCGATGGTGTTTTATATGGAGCGATAGAAGCGACACTTGAACATGTGCAAGGGACGAACTCTTGGCTGAGTGTTTCATTGCGCGAAGGTAAGAACCGCGAGATCAAGAATGTGCTGGGTCACTTGGGTCTCAACGTTACGCGTTTGATCCGCATTTCTTTCGGGCCATTTCAATTGGGTGATTTGCCCACCGGTGGTATCAGGGAAATCCGTAGCCGAATGCTTCGCGATCAATTGGGCAATGCATTGATCGAACGTTCCGGTGCTGATTTCGATGCGCCGATCATCAACCTCGCTCCAGAGGTCGCCCGAAGTGCTAGTAAGGCGGTGGAGCAAGGTGGAGATAAGTCGCGCAAAAATGCCAAGCCAAAGGAAAAACTAAAGCGCGGCGGGGTTAGAAGTGAAACACTGTCGCGGCTCACAACGTCGAAAGATGACGGTCGTGGCACGAAGCGAGGTACGGGAAAAGGAAGCTCGCCTAAGAGTAGGGGTGGCAACAAAAGAGGAAAGCGCTGATGCGTATTGTTGGCGGAAAGTTCCGCGGACAGCGATTGCTCGCGCCCAAGGGTTTGGCCACCCGTCCAACCACGGACCGAACGCGCGAAAGCCTGTTTAATATTCTTGGCAACCGGATCGATTTTGATGGATTGCGTGTTCTTGATCTGTTTGCGGGAACCGGTGCTCTCGGTTTAGAAGCCATGTCCCGCGGGGCTGAGTATTGTCTTTTTGTTGAAGAAGCATCGAAACCGTGTGCCGCGATCCGGGATAATATCGAAATGCTTGGTTTGTCGGGAGAGACCAAAGTTTTTAAGCGTGATGCAACACGCCTCGGGTCGGTTGGAACGCAATCTGCGTTTGATCTCGTATTTGCTGATCCGCCTTATGGTAAAGGGTTAGGCGAGCGTGCTGCGAAGAGCTTACTAGATGGTAATTGGATCAAGCAGGAAACGCATTTTATTTTAGAGGAAAGCTCGGATTCATTTCCCGAAAGTTTGAACGGCTTTGAATTGTCTGACCTACGTCAATTCGGCGATACATCAATCGGGATGTTTCAATTGGCAAATTGAGCCTTATATTAATAAATCAAAGATGCGCTTGAGCGCAGAAAACTAGAGAGGCAACTGACGAAATGCTGAAACTCATATCCGCTTTTGTGTTCTTGATAGTCGCAAGTTCGAATGCATTTGCGTTCTCGCAATCCTCAGGTCTTTCCGTGTCTGAGTATACGCTTGATAACGGCACCCGCGTTGTGGTGATCCCAGACCGCCGCGCGCCAGTGGTTACTCATATGATCTGGTATAAGGTTGGGTCGGCGGATGATCCGGTTGGAAAATCGGGCATTGCCCATTTTCTTGAGCATCTACTTTTCAAGGGAACAAAGACGGTGCCTCAAGGTGTGTTCTCATCAGCGGTGTCAGAGATTGGAGGGCAGGAGAATGCTTTCACAAGTTCTGATTACACAGCGTATTACCAAAAGGTTTCGCCTTCAGCTTTGAAACTCATGATGACCTATGAAGCAGATCGCATGCGTAACGTCATCCTTTCTGATGAAGTGGTATATCCGGAGCGCGATGTCATCTTGGAAGAGCGAAGCGGCAGGGTGGATTCTAGCCCGGGCGGTATTCTTTCTGAATTTACCCAAGCCGCTCTTTTCGTGCACCATCCATATGGTGTGCCGGTTATTGGCTGGGAGCACGAGATCGCAAAACTGGAACGCGAAGATATTTTGGCGTTTTATGAGAAATGGTATCAGCCGTGGAACGCAACTGTTGTTGTCGCAGGTGATGTGGAGCCGGAAGACGTTCTGGCTTTAGCGAAAGAGACCTATGGTAAGGTGGTTGCAAGCCAACCCGAAGTGAAGCGAGAACGCATTCGTGATCCGCAGCCTGTGGTCGCGAAAGAGCTTCGCTATGCAGATGAGCGCGTGACGAACCCTGTATGGCGTCGGGCATTTCTTGCTCCATCTTACAATCGGGCCGAGGGTAACGAGGGCGAAGCACTGGACCTGCTGGCAGCGATTTTGGGTGAGTCAGTGACGAGCCGTATTTACAAGGATGTCGTCTTAGAAAAGGAAATGGCGACGTCTGCCGGTTCTTTCTATCAGGGTACGGCACTTGATAGCGGATATTTCGGCCTCTATGCCACACCACGCGGCGACACCACGATTGATGATCTTGAAACCGCGATGGAGCAGGTCATTGACACCTTGCTTGAAGACGGTGTCAGCCAAGAAGAATTGGATCGTGCACGCAAAACATTCCTGAAGTCTGCGATCTATAGTCGTGATAGCCAAGTCACGCTGGCACGAATTTTTGGTACAGTTCTCACCGTGGGCGGTAAAGTGGAAGATGTAACAAACTGGGCTGAGAAGCTTGGCAACGTAACAGTCGAAGAGGTAAATGCTGTTGCCAAGAAATATCTTATTCGTAATCAGGCTGTGACCAGCTATCTACTGCCAAAGAAGGGCTGACCCAATGCTTAGGTTTATTATTCAAAAGCACCTCACGCTGATTGCAGCCTTCATGGTTTCATTCGTTTTCTCGACGATTGCGAATGCGATTGATATTCAGGAAGTGAAATCTGAGGGCGGCATAGATGCGCTGCTGGTAGAAGACTACACACTGCCAATCATCGCACTGTCGTTCTCGTTTGAAGGCGGTGTCTCGCAAGACATTGCGGGGAAAGAAGGAACTGTACGGCTCCTGTCTGCTTTGATGGATGAAGGTGCTGGGGAATTGGACAGTTCAACCTATCGCGCAAAGCTCGAGGAACTTGGCATTAGCGTAGGGTTTTCTGCGGGCGGTGATAGGTTTGGCGGATCCTTGCGCACTATTCGTGAGGACAAGGAAACAGCTTTCGAGATGTTGCGTCTTGCCCTTAACGAACCGCGTTTTGACGGGGATGCAATTGAACGCATGAGGGATGCAATCCGGACTTCGATCATTCGTGCGGAAGCCGACCCGTCCGCCATTGCACGCGTGAAATTGCGGGAAACGATTTTCGCGGACCATCCGTATTCTCGACCAACCCAAGGGACTGAAGAGAGCATCAACGCAATAACCCGTGATGACATTGTAGCGATGCACCGCAAAATTTTTGCATCAGGTTCGGTGAAGATCGGTGTGGTAGGCGCAATCAGCGCTGAGGAGCTTGCCGGACTTCTGGAAATGACTTTCGGCACCTTGCCGAAGGAAGCGAATCTACAAGAAATTCCGGAGATCAAACCAAAGCTAGGGGTTGTTGAACAGATAGACATGGCGGTGCCTAACGCATCCATCTCTCTTGTTTACAAGGGATTGAGCCGCGACCATCCTGACTTTTTTGCAGCGCATCTGATGAACCATATCCTAGGCGGCGGCACATTCTCGTCACGCCTATATCGTGAAGTCCGTGAGAAACGGGGTCTTGCCTACGGTGTGTCATCCAGCATTTCAACGCGAGAGCAAACCAACTTTCTGATTGCGGGCACTTCAACGCGTGCTGAAAACAAAGATGAAGCGCTGCGCATCATAAAGCAAGAATTCGAACGCATGGCGAAAGAAGGCGTTACGCAGGAAGAGCTGGACGTGGCAAAGAAATATGTTGCTGGTGCCTATGCGATCAACAATCTGGATACCTCGGGAAAAATCGCAAGGGTCTTGGTAGCATTACAAACTGAAAACCTGGGCATCGATTACATTGATTCACGCATTCAACAGATCGAAGCGGTTACGCTTGAAGATGTTAATCGGGTTGCCCGTGAACTTCTGTCTGTTGAACCAACCGTCGTGACACTCGGTCCTGCGACTCAGTAACGATTACTGCGCAGCTATTTCGACTTTTTCTGCTGCAACCGCCGTTGATCAGCACGCTCGGTAGCTGTGCGCAGAATGATATCCATCATGCTTGGATTGTCAGGAACCAGATCAATGTCTAGAGGCATCGCGAGTTCCGCCACTTTGTTTTGTGCGTCTCCCATGCCGCGTAGCCGGGCATGATCCTTGGTCGTTGTGATGAGTTCGAGTTGTTGCTTGCGCGCGCGTTCCAACAGGTCTTTGCATTCATCTTCAAGAAAAACATGGTGATCACCAAAACCCTGTTTATCCTTTATAACCGCACCGGTTTTTTCAACCGTATCGAAAAACTTGGTGGGGTCAGCAATGCCGGCGAAAGCAAGAACGTTCAGTCCCTTATACTGTTTTTTGTTCTTTACTTTAACATCTGCATGGAAAATCGGCTTGCCTGCGCGCGCAGCTTTTCGCACAACGCGTTTTCCGCGATCATAATCGCCGATCAAAAGCACGGAATCAGCGTGGATCATCTGGCGTTTCAACGAAACGCGTAACGGGCCGGCAGGAACAGGAAAACCATTTCCAAGCCCGCGTTTGGTGTCGACCACAACCAGATTGTAATCCTTCAAAAGAGACGGGTTCTGAAACCCATCATCCATCACAATGATATCACAGCCTTCTTCCTCAAGGATCGCGGCACCCTTTGGACGATCTGCGGAAATTACAGTCGTTGTGAGCGCTGCATGAAGGAGAGGTTCGTCGCCCACATCATGCGCATTGTGTCTTTCAAGGTTTACAAGCGTTGGCGTTGTGATCGCGCCACCAAATCCGCGCGACAGAACGCCGGGGCGAAGGCCATTTGATTTGAGAAACTTGACCAGCAATTGAACCGTTGGGGTCTTGCCACCTCCGCCTACTACGAAGTTGCCGATACAAATAACCGGAACACTTGCAGCGTATGAGGGTTCGCTGTCCATTCTTGCAGCGGCAGCACGACCATAAGCAAAACCCAGTGGTGCGGCAAGCCAAGCCTGCCATCCCGGATTATCCCACCAGAAGGGAGGTGCTTCATCCAGTGCCATTGTTCAGACTTTCAAGGTCGCGCTTAATGGTAAGCGGGAAGAAATATGAATCAAGAATATGAATGGTCTTGTCTAATGCACCACGCATCTCATCAAGGGTGATCTGTGCGTTAGCCGCCATCTTTGCGCGTTCGGCCGGGTTTTTGAGCAAGAACTCCAAGTTTGCGGCCAGCATTTTTTCGTCCGCCACAAGCCGAACTGCACCTGCTTCCAGAAGGCTTGCGTAAGCTTCTCGGAAGTTTTGTACCGATTGCCCTGAAATGATCGGGGTGCCGGTCATGGCGGGTTCAAGCGGGTTTTGACCACCTTGGGCTTTCAGGCTCTTGCCGACAAAGGCAACTTGCGCGAGCCGCAGATATAAGCCCATCTCTCCCATAGTATCCCCCATGTAAATGTCGGACGTGGGGATCAGCGTCTCATTCTGGCTACGCTGGGCAACGGTCAGTCCGTTTTCACGGAGCAGCGCAACAAGGCCAGGTGCACGATCCGGATGACGCGGTACGATGATGGTTAGAAGATCGGGAATTTTCTTCTTCAAAAACAGGTGGATTTTGCCGATCGCTTCTTCTTCGCCTTCGTGCGTACTTGCCGCAACCCAGCACGGTCGGCTTCCGATCCGCTGTGCAATGCGTTTGAGTTCCATGTCATCGAAAGGCAAACCACCGGTATCGACTTTAAGGTTCCCTGAAATATCGACAGGTCGCGCACCTAAATCACTGAAGCGGTCTCCATCCAGTTGCGACTGCGCGATGACATGTGAGAATGTATCAAACAGGCTTTCCGCAAGACCAGAGGCGCTTTTCCATCGTTTGTATGAACGGTCTGACATACGGGCATTGACTAAAATCCGCGGAACTTTCCGGTTGGCAAGCTCAAGCAAAGTCATCGGCCAAATCTCGGATTCCGTAAAAATAGCTGCATCCGGTTTCCAATGATCCAGAAAGCGCTCAAGCGCAGGTTTCAAATCAAGTGGAACATATTGATGGTAAGAACTTGGCGGCAAGCGCTTGCGTACAATCTGGGCCGAGGTAACCGTTCCAGTAGTGATGATCGTGTTAATCCCCAGTCCGTTTACATGCTCGATCAGCGGCAAAATCGCCATGGATTCACCAACACTTGCAGCATGAAACCAGATCATGGGTCCCGCAGGTTTGTCAGCGCTAGGATAGCCATAACGCTCATACCGGCGCTTACGATCTTCTTTGCCACGCGAAGCGCGGATGCGCAGAAACGGTCCCATGAAAGGGTAGGCGGCCAATCCGATTGCCCGATATGTCTTCAGGGCTATGCGTGTAAAAAGCGAATTCATTCCGGGTTCCCGGTCAATGCATATGCCCGTTTGGTCGCTGCGTTCATGCGCTCCTCAAGCAATTGTCTTGCGGCTTCCACCGCATCATCATCTGCATCCGGTGATACATGAACCAGCTCTTCAACACAAATTGCAGTTGTTCCAAAGGGTAGGTTAAGTGCCGTCTTGTCCCAGGATTTGTCAAACACTCGGCGGCGACTGGACGCAATTGCCAATGGTACAATTGGCGCTCCAGAACGTTTTGCCAATTGCATGATGCCGAGACCAACCCGGCGCGATATTCCCTTTGGGATGTCAGCAGTTTGAACCACGTTGGTGCCAGCTTCAATCGCGCGCAGCATTTCCAGAAAGCCAGTCATCCCCCCTTTCTTGAGAGTTGCGGATGGTTCCCGCCCACCAGAAGCTCGTATGGTCTGATTGCCAAAGTGCTCGACAATGCGTGCGGTGACTTCGCCATCGAAATTTCTGGAGATCATCGCTGCTGCCCTAAGTTCAATAGGTAGGGCAGGCATCAAAATGTGTTGCCCATGCCATACTCCAACAATGACCGGTAATTGTGGCGTAATCGTTTCCAGGATGTTTTCAGGTTCAACAACGAGACGATTGGTCTTTACGACAAGCTTAAGGTACCAAATCGCCAAGCTGGATAACAGCGCCACCGTAACCGGATTTTGCATCAGGCCTTTCGTAAAGTGTTTAAGGCGCCGTTTAGATCGGCGCCTTTTTACGGGGGGTGTCGCGTCAGTCATAGATTTCCTGCTTAGCGGCTAATCTTAAAAAGGATCCAGTCCTTAGCCTAACCAAATTTCCCATCGCCATCTGGATCGAGCAGTTTATGCATGTGTACGATAAAGTAGCGCATGTGGGCATTGTCGACAGTGGATTGTGCTTTTGCCTTCCAGGCCCGTTGTGCCGTTTCATAGTTTGGAAAAATCCCGACAATGTCCAATTCTTCAAGATTACGAAAATCGGTATGTTCCAAGTCTTCAAGCTCACCGCCAAAAACAAGATGAAGAAGCTGTTGTGGTCCTTCTTGTTCGCTCATTGCTTTCGAAGCTCCCTTTTCGATGCGTAGTAATTCAAAGTCATCTAATGAAGAATCCCACTTGATTTCGCAAGCCCCAAGATATGGGCATGGGTTTTGTTATGTGCAGCGACCAGTGCAGGAGATCCCACTTTTTGCTTATTATACTCTAATGTTTGGCCTTGAGGATTAGTCAGTTTGCAACCCGCTTCGCGCAGAATGAGGTCAGCCGCCGCAATATCCCATTCACTTGCTCCCGGCCTTGCAAATGCTGCATCAAGTTGACCAACCGCCACCATAGCCAGACGATAGGCAAGCGATGGTACAAATGGCACCGTGTTGAACGGTTGGGTTTCGAGTGCATCAATGGTTTCGATCAGTTTCTTGGAACCCGTGACGATGGGGGTTTGTCTACCCGCATTTTCATGCCGCTCCACATTTTCCAAAACCAATCCGTTTGTCGTACTGGCAGCGAAGGTTTGTTCAAGTGCTGGACAATAGAGCACGGCTTCTGTTGGTGAGCCGTCTTCGACAATAGCTGCTGAAATGCACCATTCCTTAGAGCCATTGATGAAGCCTCTTGTGCCATCAATCGGATCAACGATTGCAACGCGTTTCTGGTTTAGGCGATTGGTATCATCCTCAGTTTCTTCAGAAAGCCACCCATAATCTGGCCGCCGCTGCGAAAACGCGTACCTCAGAAAATCATCAATTTCTTTATCAGCCTGTGAAACCGGCGAGTTTCCGTGTTTGTACCAGACTTCATTCTTTGCACCGAAATACCGCATGCCAATTTCCCCTGCTTCCTTTGCGAGAGAGATCAGCAATGTCAGGTCAGGTGAGAGTGTATCAGTTCCCGCCAATGGTCATCCCATCGATAAGAAGGGTAGGCGCATTGGTGCCGTAACGAAACGCAAGATCGTCAGCAGGCGCCATATTCAGGAACATGTCTTTTAGATTTCCAGCAACTGTAATTTCAGCGACTGGAAATGCGATTTCTCCATCGACAATCCAGAATCCGGCAGCGCCCTTTGAGTAGTCTCCACTCACCATGTTGATGCCATGGCCGATGGTTTCTGTAAGGTACAGCCCTTCACGAATTCCGGAAATCATTTCTTGAACGGACTGTGATCCATTTTCCATGTAGCAATTTGTTGTTGATGGACGAACACCTGTTTCCCCTCGTGCGGCGCGTCCGTTTGTTTTTAGATCGAGTTCTCTTGCAGTGGCACTATCAAGAACCCATTGTTGCAGGATGCCATCATCTACGAATACCAATTTTTCAGTTTCGATGCCCTCACCATCAAACACTTTTGAACCCATGCGGCGCTTCATGCGTGGATCGTCAATAATGTTGATGCCCTTTGCCGTTACGGCCTTGCCCATCTGATCTCGTAGAAAGCTGGTTTTGCGCGCAATCGAGCTTGCATTCACAGCCCCCATGAGAGTTCCCAGAATTCCGCTGGAAATTCTGGGGTCGCAAACAACTGGATAAGAACCGGATTTAACCTGTCGTGGGCCAACCCGCTTTACGACCTTCTCACCGGCGCTTTTCCCGATTTCTTCGGCAGGTTTCAAATCGCTTTGATGGATTGCAGAATCAAAGTCATAATCGCGTTCCATGCCGGTTCCTTCTCCGGCCACCATAGCCGAAGAGATTGAGAAACCGGAGCGTTCGAAGCTTCCAACAAAGTCCGTGGAGGTTGCGAGCACAAACCCGGTGCGTGACCAGCCAGCACTTGCTCCCATGGACTTAGTAACACCTTCAATGCTCAATCCGGCTGCCTCACAAGCCAATGCGTCTTGCTCGAGCTTTGCTGCATCGGGTTCTGTTTGGTCAAACAACTCCAACGAAGCGTTGATAGAAGCAAGTTCGGAAGTATCAAAGAGCTTGTCTTTTTCTGCCAGTCCTTGGAACGTGTCTTCGGGTGACACTTTTGCCATCGCAACAGCTCGTTCAGCAAGCTTGTCTGGATCGGTTTTACTGTTGGCGGTAACGCTGGCAACTTTTTTGCCACAGAAAACCCGAATGCTGATCAGGTCTTGTTCTGATCTATTTGAGTTTTCGGTTTGCCCATCACGAACGCTGATCGAGAGCGAGTCGCTTCTGGCAACCACCACATCGCATGCATCTGCGCCCGCGTTTTGCGCTTTTCTTACCAATTCGGAGGCATCGGCTTCTAGATGATCAAGTTTGCTCATTTTTGTCCAATTGTTCAGGGCAGGTTTAGGTGGAAATCTTTATGTTGTTAAAGAGACACATAAGCCGCAATATGATTGCATGCAAGCGATCTGCTTCGCGAACAAAGATCAGGAAAGACTAAATGGCAACTGCTACCCCGGAACTCTACTCTCAAGCCGTTATCTTGTTGGGAGGTGCTGTTGTCGCAGCCCCGATCTTCAAGCGGATCGGGCTTGGCACGGTACTGGGATATTTGGCCGTTGGTGTTTTGCTTGGACCGATTCTTGGTGTGATTAACAACGGCGAGGACATCCTGCATTTCGCAGAACTTGGCATCGTATTTCTGCTGTTTATCGTAGGCCTTGAGATGAAGCCCTCGCGGCTTTGGTCGATGCGGCGGGATATTTTAGGCCTTGGGGCAAGTCAGGTATTTTTGTGTGGCATCGCTCTTACGCTATTTGCGTGGTTCATCACGGGCAATTGGAACTTGGCGATTGTTGCAGGCTTCGGCTTGGCGCTGTCTTCAACTGCATTTGCCCTGCAATTGATGGAATCTCGAGGAGAGACCAACACACCCTATGGCCGCAAAACATTCTCCATTCTCTTGTTTCAGGATTTGGTGATCATCCCGATGCTGGCGGTGCTTCCGCTCTTTGGCTACACGCTGGAAGAGAGCACAAGCTGGGCACCATTCTTTACGGCGATGGGGGCAATCGCGATCGTGGTGCTGGCGGGACGTTATCTGCTGAACCCACTATTGGGCATCATTGCCCGAACGGGTGCACAAGAGGCAATGATTGCAACCGCGCTCCTCGTGGTTTTTGGCTCTGCGATGCTCATGCAGCAAGCCGGATTATCGATGGCGCTCGGTTCTTTCCTGGCGGGCGTATTGCTGGCTGAATCTTCCTACAAGCATGAGCTGGAAGCAAATATTGAACCGTTCCGCGGCATCTTGTTGGGCCTCTTCTTTATTGCGGTTGGATTGTCGCTCGACACCTCAGTCCTGCGTGAGCAATGGTTAGCAATTGTAGCTTTGGTCATCGGCGCGATGCTGACCAAAGCGCTGATGATTTTCTCAGCATGCAGATTGTTTGGTTCGGATAACAATGAATCGATCCGAACTGCTGCCATGCTCTCTCAGCACGGTGAATTCGGATTTGTGATCTTCGCGGCCGCTTCGCAGAATTTCATTCTAGGAAGCAATACGACTTCGTTTCTGATTGCGATGGTTATTCTTTCGATGGCACTCACCCCGCTTGCGGTATGGCTTGCAGGAAGACTGATCGAATTCCTAAATGTAGAAGAATCCATGGAAGAAGATTTTGATGATGTGTCCTATTCGCCGGTTCTGATGATCGGGTTTTCACGTATTGGTCAGGTTGCTTCGCAAGCGCTTCTTGCAGCAGGCGAAGATGTAACTGTGATCGACAATAATCCCAACGTCATCAAACAGGCTTCCAAATTTGGCTTCCGAATTTTCTTTGGCGATGGGGGGCGCAAAGACGTGTTGGTTTCTGCCGGTATCAAAGACTGCAAAATTGTTTGTATTTGTACGCACATTCCCGAGGTGACGAACCGGATCATTGATCTGATTTCCAGCGAATACCCGGATACGCCTATCTATGCCCGTGCGCTGGATCGTCCTCATACGTTGCAATTGATGGATAAGCCTGTGAAATTTCATACGCGGGAAACGTTCGAGTCTGCTCTTCTTCTTGGCAACCAAATGCTGCAAGGCTTAGGTCGTACGCCAGAAGAAGCAGAAGACATCATTGAAGATGTTCGTAAACTGGACAATGAACGATTGCTTTTGCAGTACCGTGAAGGCATCTATGCAGGCTCCGACAAATTGCATACTAAACCAGTTCAACCAGAGCCATTGGTGAAACCTACGCATGACGCCGAGGCGCTTGATGAACGGTCTCGCGAGATGGTCGCCGAAGCCAATCGTGAACAGGAAGCAACAAGCTAACCATGGCGACAG
>CALLHT010000090.1 GCA_938009335.1 uncultured Rhizobiaceae group bacterium | reverse complement strand
TGGTGTGTGAGCTGCAAATACTCGATGTAATCGCGTGCTGAGCCCGGCCGTCTTCCCCGTTCAAGGTCAGTTGCGTGGGGCGCACCTGCTCCGGCCTGAAAAACAAGACTGCCCAATTCCAAAACCACATCGCGATCACGTGCACCTGCCCGGCAGTCTACAGACTTCGGCGCACTGGCAATGGCTGCGTCCATCATGTCTCGGCCAATATAGACCATCTCACCTTCAACGCGCGCGCCACCCTTTGTAAAGAATTCTCGCGCTTCCGGCAGAAGCACACGCATGCCAAGTTCTTGCAAAATTCGGAGCGCGCTTTCATGCATGTCCGCAGCCTGATCATCTGAAAAGACATTCATAGCCGGAAACGGATTGCGTAGCTGGCGATAGTTTACATTGCGTTTTGATGTTGGCGCGGTTTCCGTTCCGCGCCCACGCCTTCGTCTTCTGGGTGTTTCTTCTACACTCATCCGCGCATCGCTTTGCCTTGCGGGTCATAAGGCGAGGCCTCAATCACCTTGGCGCCGCATTCTACACCGACAATATGCACCGATAAATCTGTTCCAGGCTTGGCGTGATCCGGGTGGATCAGTGCCATAGCAAGAGACTTGCCTACCGTGTGGCCATAGCCTCCAGAGGTTACAAAACCGATTTTATCTCCATTTGCCCAGACTGGTTCAAAGCCACTGGCATCCGCATCAGATGAGTCCACTTCTAACGTGACAAGAAGTTTCGAAGGACCATTTCCATCACGCTCTTTGATTGCTGCATCTTTGCCGATGAAGTCGCCTTTGTCCCATGCAATCCAGCGGTCCATGCCTGTTTCGCCCGGTGTATAGCCTTGGGTGAATTCAGCCGACCAAATACCAAAAGACTTTTCAAGACGAAGTGAAAGCATGGCGTTGAAGCCGTATTCCTTCATGTCGAATTCAGCGCCTGCCTCAAGCAGGATGTGACGGAGCTTAATATGATCGCCCATGCGGCAGTTGATCTCAAAACCCATTTCACCAGCAACCGACATACGGGCAACCTTGGCGCGAACCATCCCGACATCAAAATCACCACAACCCATAAAGGGCAGGGAACTAATATCTTGATGGCAAAGCTTCTCGATCACTTTGCGGGAGTTCGGTCCGGTAAGTGCGAAGCCCACCATCTCTTCACCAAGATCGCGAACATTCACGCCATCATCCATGTGATCGTTAAACCAACGCATGTGCCATTCGCGCAGATAGTAAGACCCCATGATCCACCAGGTTCCATCTCCCCAATTGAGAATGGTGAGATCGCCTTTTAAGCGGCCATCATGGCCTAGCATTGGTGCAAGACGTGCTCGACCCGGTCCCGGCAATTTTGAGGCCATCATCTTGTTGAGCCAGTTTTCCGCATTTGGCCCGGTAACTTCGTATCGCGAGAAACCGGAAATATCGACCATGCCGACATTCTCACGAACGTTTTTGCATTCTGCTGCAACAATCTCGAATGCATTTGAGCGCTTGAGAGTTGGGGTCTCGACAAAGTCTTTGTCTGGGGCAAAATAAAGTGGCACTTCCATATCCCAGCTGCATCCCCAACGGCATCCTGCTTCTGTCATTTCAGAATGTGCAGGAGCCATCTTCAAGGGCCGTCCAGCTGGCAATTGTTCATTTGGATAGGTCATCACAAAGCGGCGGGAGTAGAACTGCCCTGTTGTTTCTTTGATATATTGCTTGTTCTCCGCAAACTTGCCGTAACGCGCAACGTCCATACACCAGACATCTGCCTCAGGTTCACCATGGATTATCCATTCGGCCAAAGATTTGCCAACGCCGCCGCCTTGCAGGAAGCCCGCCATCACCGCACAGGCTGACCAGTAGCCCGGTTTTCCCGGAACAGGTCCAACCAGCGGGTTGCCATCTGGTGAGAAGGTGAAGGCGCCATTGACCCAGGTTTTGACGCCAGTTTCCTGCAACACAGGATAACGTTCAAAACCACATGTAAGTTCATGCTCAATACGGTCTGTCTGTTCGTTGAACAACTCCATGCCATAGTCCCATGGTGCGCCGTCCATCGCCCAGTGTTCATGATCAACTTCGTAGATGCCGAGCAGAATGCCTTTCTGGTCCTGACGCATATAGGTAAAGCCTTCAAGGTCCACCGTCATCGGAACCTCGAAGTTGATCTCTTCCAATGCCGGAATTGAATCAGAGATGAGATAGTGGTGTTTGAGGGGGGAAACAGGAAGCTCAATGCCAGCCATACGCCCAAGTTGTTTCGCCCAAAGCCCACCGGCATTAACCACATGCTCACAAGTGATATTGCCTTTGTCGGTGATTACTTCCCAACCATCCTTGGTTTGAACGAGGTCTTTCACGCTTGTATGCTCAAAATATTCCGCACCGCGCTTTTTAGCAGCCCGCGCATAGGCATGAACGGTACCTGTTGTATCTATGTAACCTTCGCGATCGGCCCACATGCCGCCGAGAAGTCCGTCCGTAGACATAATCGGGCAGCGCTTCTGTGCTTCTTCTGGGGTGACCAGTTCGCAGTCTTCAATGCCGATGGATTGGAATACACGGTAAGCGGACTGAAGCCACTCCCAACGATCTGGAGTGCCGGCCATAGTGAGGCCACCCGTCATGTGAAGACCAATATCCTGTCCGCTCTCTTCTTGAATTTCGCTCAAAAGATCGATGGTGTAGGCTTGCAACGAAGCCATGTTCGGATCGGCATTAAGGGCGTGAATGCCACCAGCCGCGTGCCAGCTTGAGCCCGCCGTCAGTACGGAGCGCTCCAGCATACACACATCGGTCCATCCAAATTTAGCGAGGTGATAAAGAACTGATGAGCCAACTACACCGCCACCAATGACAACAACTCTATAATGAGATTTCATATCCACGCTCTCCCAAGCACGTTTGTTCTGCGCAAAAATACGCAGCCATTAGACACTATTGCCTAATAACCAATCATATCTGTACAGTCCTGTCTAATGGTTTTTGGCGCGATCGTGCGTGGTTGTGAATTCTGGGCTTCGTTTGATTAGCGTTCCAACTGTGCCAACACTAGGGCGGCCCCACTATCGAGCGAAATCTCCAATCGACCAGTGACTTCGTTTGACAGTGTTAAGCTTGAGCCAAATTCAACATCTGCACGTTCAAGAGGCCATTTGGCGCCTTTGATCGTGAGGCCTTTTAGGTCAGAAAACGCGAGGATGGAGAAGCTGGTGCCTGAACCAAAATCCAGATTGAGTTGTCTGTTCGGAGCGATTGGGTATGCTTCTTTTCTTCCATCCAAAAGCTCGACGTTAACTCCCCGGTTTGCCAATTGGACCGCTTGCGTAAGATGGCAGAACTCGTGCTCCATGCGAGGCCCGCCAAAAGCACCGATGAAGATTAGCCGATCTGCACCCCTGGACAAAGCTTGCTCAATCGCGATTTCCCCATCGGTCATGTCTTTGTTGCTGTCAAACGTGAATTTCTCAGAGTCTGAATACTCTTCAATAAGTTCAGCGCTTGCGCTATCGAAATCGCCAACCCAAAGTTCAGGTTTTAAGCCCAGCTTTTTTGCATGGCGCATGCCAGAATCGGCCGCAATTGCGCGCAGGCCCTGAACCTTCTCGGCAAGCCTGTCGCATGGGGTGAGATCGCCCCCCAATAAAATCACAAAAGAACTCATACACTTCCATTATCAGGGTTGATCAATTGCGAAAAGTCGTTTCATCTGAGTGCAAACGGAGAACGACAACCATGGCTGGAATCGAACCGCAATTGCTGGAAGAAATTCGGGCGAAATTTGCTCAGGTCGACCACTGTCCGCAACAGGGAAAGCGTATTTTCTTCGAGAACGCTGGTGGCGCGTTGACGTTGAATTCGGTCGTGGAAACATCCACGCAATATGCGGCTATTCCCGACAATCAGGGCAGAGACAACGTCGGCAGTCATGAGTTAAATCGCGTGATTGCAAAAGCCAAAGAAGATCTAAGAATTTTCATGAATGCGACCGAGGGGCAATTCTTTGTAGGGGAGAGCGGAACAGAACTGTTGTTTCGTCTTATCATGAACGCATGCCTTGGAACGGAACATGGCGGCATGGTGCTGGGTTCCACCCTTGAGCATCCCGCAACACGTTCTGCCAGCCATCGGTGGTCCAAAATAGGCGGCCATCAGCATGTTTTGATTGCACACGATGATAATACCGGCACCGTTGTGCCTGAACGCTATGGCGAAGCCGTCACACCGGAAACACGCGTTGCGACCATTGTTCATACGTCTCCGGTAACTGGCATGGGGGTTGATGTTGCTGCCTGCGCTGCAGCGATAAGGGCTGTATCTCCCGAGTGCTTCATCATCGTGGATGGTATTCAACACGCTGCCCACGGTGACATCGACATTGAGCTCTATGACATCGATGGGTATGTGATCTCACCGTATAAAGTGTTTTCTCGTCATGGATATGGTGTCGCCTGGATTTCAGATCGGTTAACCCATCTACCTCATGATTCACTTGTGGGAGGGCCGGAAGGCAACTGGGAAATGGGGACACGCGACACCGGTGCCTATGCAACGCTGTCCGACGTGGTCGCCTATTTTGAGTGGCTGGGAGAGGCGCAAGGGGCAAACGGATCCCGTCGAGAGAAAATTGAACGCGCTTCAAAAGCCATCAAAGCACAAGAACATTCGCTGGTTGAGGCGATGGTAAACGGTGTAGGCAATCTAACGGGTCTCGCTGACATGAAAGGCATTACCTTGATCGGTGGCAATGAAAATCCTGCCCGTGAAGGGCTTGTGTCGCTTGTTGCTGAAAAACTGCCTTCAATCGATTTGGTGAGAAAATTAAATAAACGTGGTGTTAGAACCCATCTCAGAAAAGCTGATCATTATTCCGGTAACATTCTAGTTCCGCTCGGCCTCGATAGCTGCGTGAGAGTGTCAATGTGTCATTACAATTCAATTGATGAAGTGAAGGAATTTTTGATCGCAATGCATGAGATTTGCGGAGAGTGAGTTTCAAGAAGGCTTGAATATGAGTAACAATTCAAATCCCGTAGAAGTAGCTGTCATTCGTGGAGATGGCATCGGCATAGAAGTTACCGATGTCACTCTTTCTATCGTCGATAAGGCTGTTTCCTTGGCAGGGGCAGATGCCGTGTCTTACGCATTCATCAAAGCTGGAGCTGGATACTATCGCGATACTGGCCAAGACATTGAGGAGGGCGGAGAAGAGCGGGCAGGCGAAGCAGACGCCATCTTTTTGGGCGCGATTGGGTTACCATCAATCCGAAGTGAAGATGGAACCGAAATCTCGCCGCACTTGCGCCTGCGTGACCGTTATCAGCTCTATGCCGGAATAAGACCCGTTAAAGCCTATCCCAATGCGCCCCAACGTTTGGCAGACCCGCGTGCGGAAGCAATCGATTTTGTCATTCTTAGGGAATCGACGGAAGGGCTTTTTTATTCAGCAGCCGTACATGGCCGCAGTGAAGTGATAGGAGATACTGAAGTCCGCGATACCCTGCGGATCACGCGTGCAACGACCGAGAAACTGCATAAGTTTGCGTTCCAATTGGCGCAGAAGCGAATTGCGCGCGGAAAACGAGGAAGAGTAACCTGCGTCGACAAAGCGAATGTATTCACGTCGATGGCTTTCTTTCGATCTATTTTCGATGAAGTAAAAGCCGATTTCCCTGATATCGAAACAGGCTATAATTATGTGGATGCACAAGCCTTGGATCTGGTGCGACGACCATGGGATTTTGACGTCATGGTGATGGAGAACATGTTCGGAGATATTTTGTCAGATCTTGCGGGCGGTTTGGTAGGCGGAATGGGCATGGCGGCTTGTGCTGAGATCGGTGACGACACTGGGCTGTTTCAACCGGCACACGGAAGCGCCCCCGATATCATGGGACAGGATAAGGCCAATCCTTTGGCTGCGGTGTTGAGTGGCGCCTTAATGCTCGACTATCTCGCTGAGAAATGCTCACAACTAGAATTGTCCAAAGCCGCGGGCTTGATAGAGAGAGCCGTAGAAATGGGCTTCGAACAAAATCGGTTGAGGCCTATGGAGTTTGGCGGCGATATGGGAACCAAAGCAATGCATACCACATTGAAGGATCTGCTGGGCGAAGCCAAAGCGAGCATGGATGTCTGACCGGAAGAAACTCAAAGTCGCTGTACTTGGCCTTGGATACTTCAGTCAATTCCATCTCAATTCGTGGGGCAAGTTGGGAGACGTAAGCCTTGTCGGTGTTTGTGATCTTGATGAGGCCTGTGTTTTAGAGCGATCAAGTGAGTATTCAGTCGAAGGATTTTCTGACTTTGAAAAAATGCTGGAAGAGACTGACCCCGATATTGTTGATCTAATTGTGCCACCTGTGGCGCATGTTTCAGCGATCAGGCAAGCATTTAAGCCCGGACGTGTTGTGATTTGTCAGAAGCCGTTTTGCCTTAACTTGGAAGAAGCAAAGGCGATAACGGCAGAAGCAGAAGAGCGGGATTGCACGTTGATCGTTCATGAGAACTTTCGGTTTCAGCCTTGGTATCGGACGATCAAAAGTTTCCTGTCAGCTGATGGTTTAGGACAAATCTATCAAGCAACCTTTTCCCTGCGGCCTGGTGATGGACGTGGTGCTGATGCCTATTTGGCCCGCCAGCCTTCTTTTCAAGCCATGGAGAAGTTTCTTGTGCATGAAACTGCCATCCATTTCGTTGATCTGCATAGATGGTTGTTCGGTGAGATTGAAACGGTCTATGCCGACTTGCGCCAATTGAACCCAGCCATTGCTGGCGAGGATGCCGGGTTTGTTATGTTTTCACATCACAATGGGACTAGGACAGTGTTTGATGGAAATCGGTTGTCAGACCATCCTGCCGAAAACCCTCGCAAGACCATGGGTGAAATGCGGATTGAAGGCGAGAAAGGAACCCTTCAACTCAACGGATACGGTGAAATCTGGTTCCGTGAATTTACCAGTTCTGAATGGAGCTTGATACCTATTGAAGCGGAGATTGATGAAGGTGGCTTTGGAGGCGGTTGCGTGCATGCTCTGAATTTGCACGTCATTCAGAATTTCAAAACGCGAGAATTTGAGAATGTCGCTAAGAACTATCTCAGAAATCTTGAAATTGAGAACGCGATTTATAGTTCAGCGGAATTGGGTCGTAAGATCACAGTCTAACCCAAGCTCCTCATTGTGTCTGGAACCTAATCCCTGACGCCACCAGCAAACATCGGCCCGCCGCGCCATCTTGGAAAGCCATAGCCAAGAATGAAAACCATATCGATGTCAGCTGCACTTCGAGCAATGCCTTCGTTCAAAATCTGCTGCCCCTCTGAAACCATGGCTTGGAGAATACGGCTTTGAATTTCTGCCATCGTGAAAGAGCGTGTAACGATGCCCGCAGCCTCTCGTTCTTGTTTGATGATGTCTTCGACTACTGGGTCCGGAATGCCTTTTCGGCTACCTTCTGGATACTGATACCAGCCTGCGCCGGTTTTCTGACCGAAGCGACCAAGTTCGCAAATCCTGTCAGCGATCTTTACATAACGCTCTTTCGGGTCGCGTGTTGGTGCAAGGCGTTTGCGGTTTGCCCAACCAATGTCTAAGCCGGCCATGTCCTGCATCTCAAAAGGTCCCATGGCCATTCCGAAATTCCGCATCGCAGTGTCGATGTCTTGTGGTGAAGCGCCTTCTTCCAGCATGTAATCACATTGCTTACGGTAGTTTGCGAGGATGCGGTTACCAATAAACCCGTCACAAACTCCAGAAAGAACAGGAACCTTTCTGAGTTTCTTTGCCAGCGCAAAGCCGGTAGCTAATACTTCATCGGAAACAGTATCTGTTTTTACGATTTCCAGCAGCTTCATAATATGCGCCGGAGAAAAGAAGTGAAGACCTAAAACGCGTTCCGGATTTTTTGCTGAAGCGGCGATTTCATTGACATTCAAGTAGGAGGTGTTGGTTGCAAGAATTGCATCAGGTCTGCAAACTTCGCAGAGCTTTTTAAAGACGAGTTTTTTAACGGCCATATCTTCAAACACAGCCTCAATGACCAGATCGCATCGGGCCAGCGCTGTATAGTCTATTGAGGTTGCAAATGCTTGCCCAATTGCTGCACGTTGCTGGGAAGAAATCAGCCCTCGGGAAAGAGAGCCATCGAGTATTTTTCGAACGCGTTGCGCACCGGCTTCTGCAGCTTCTGTATCGCGCTCTAACATCGTGATTTGAAAGCCTGCAAGTAGCGCAGCGGCTGCAATTCCTGCGCCCATTGTACCGCCACCAACAATGCCGCATTCTTCTATTTCCTTCGGTTTAACGTCTTTTAATTCCGCTATTTTTGCAGTTTGGCGTTCGGCAAAGAAGACATGGCGAAGGGCCGCAGACTGTTCGCTTTCCTTCAATCGAACAAAACGCTCACGCTCAGCTGCGAAAGCTTCCGTAGCATCCAATTTGCCTGCATCAATCACCGAGCCCGCCGCTTCTACTGGCGACATCTGCCCCCGTGCTTTTGCTGAAACGCCATCCAAAGTTTCTTGCGCCTTCGCATCATCCGGTGCATCGGCAACAGGGCGTTTAGAAATCGCAACCGGGAGGGACGCCGTCATTTTTGACGTTGCAAATTCAACCGCAAACGTTTCGAGATTTTCATCAGGTGCCACCGCGTCGACGAGACCCTTTTCCAATGCTTCTTGAGCCGAAATGGGTTTGCCGGAAGTGACCATGGCAATTGCGCTCTCGGTGCCAATCAGACGCGGTAGACGCACTGTCCCACCTGCGCCAGGTATTAGCCCGAGATGGACCTCTGGTAGCCCAAATTTTGCGGAAGAAATGGCAACACGATAATGGCACCCAAGGGCAACTTCGCACCCGCCACCGAGCGCAGTGCCATGAACCGCTGCAATCCATGGTTTTGTCGCGGCTTCTATGCGGTTGATAACATCCGGAAGGTGCGGTTCCTGCGGTGCTTGATTGAATTCGCGAATATCCGCGCCAGCGATAAAGGTCCGGCCATCGCAGATCAATACAACGGCTTTGACGGTGTTATCGCCATCCATATTTTCACACGCAGAATAAAGCTCACTGCGGACGGCATGGGAGAGGGCATTAACCGGTGGGTTTTTAACGCAAACGATTGCGATATCATTGTGTTTCGACGTGGTGACAACCGCCATGTGTATTCCCTCTATGTGTTCTCATGCATGATAGCCGATTATCTCAAATCGCAAACATGTTACAAAAATATAATATTTACAATATTTCGTAACATGTATATGTTTATGGATGGCTCTGCAATTCCATTTTGGAGAATCGACTTGGACGCTTTTATTCTTGATGCGGTTAGGACACCAATTGGGCGGTATGGTGGCGCATTGTCATCTATCAGAACAGATGATCTTGCTGCTCTTCCAATAGCAGAACTGGTGCGTCGAAATCCCAATATTGATTTCTCAAAAACCGACGATGTCATTTTAGGTGATGCAAATCAGGCGGGCGAAGATAACAGAAATGTGGCACGCATGGCAGCACTGCTTGCAGGCCTTCCGGTAGATGTGCCAGGTTCTACGATCAACCGATTATGCGCTTCTGGTATGGATGCGGTGGGCATGGCTTCCCGGGCCATCAAAGCCGGGGATTACCGTTTGGCGATTGCCGGTGGCGTGGAAAGCATGAGCCGCGCACCGTTTGTCATGCCAAAGGCCGAAACAGCATTCTCGCGTGGCAATGCGGTTTATGACACCACTATTGGCTGGCGCTTTGTAAATCCGAAGATGAAGTCAGAGTTCGGCACAGATTCAATGCCAGAAACGGCAGACAATGTGGCGCAGGATTATCAAATCAGCCGCGAAGATCAGGACGCATTCGCAGAGCGATCACAAGCACGATGCGAGGCAGCGCAAAAAGCAGGTCATTTTGATGATGAAATGATGAGCGTTACCATCCCACAACGCAAAGGTGATCCAATCGTTGTCGATACGGATGAACATCCCCGTGCAGGCACGTCTGCGGAAAAATTGGGAAAGCTGCGGGGTATTAATGGCGCCGATCTCACAGTCACCGCAGGCAATGCTTCTGGCGTAAACGATGGTGCTGCAGCATTATTGCTGGGCGATGAAGATGCAGCCAAACAAACAGAACCCCTTGCGAGAATTGTCGGCATGGCTGCAGCTGGCGTGGAGCCTAGGGTTATGGGTATTGGACCCGTACCGGCAACGCGCAAAGTGCTGGAGCGCACTGGTCTTACGATTGATCAGATGGATGTGATTGAGCTGAACGAAGCATTTGCCAGCCAAGGCCTTGCGACCCTTCGTGAACTTGGAGTGCCTGATGATGCGCCACACGTTAATCCGAATGGTGGCGCGATTGCTTTAGGTCATCCCCTTGGCATGTCCGGCGCGCGGTTAGTGATGACAGCAGCCTATCAACTCAAACGTACAGGTGGGCGTTACGCGCTTTGTACCATGTGCGTGGGGGTCGGGCAGGGTGTCGCACTCATTCTGGAACGGGCGTAACGAAAGCTTTTAGGAGAAGAAACATGTATGCACAAATGGTGAAATCAACCGGCAAGAATGTTCAGGCTCTCGAAGATATGCCTCCTGAGGAGCGGGCGTTTCAGGAACGGATTGATCGCGGTGAAAAGATCGAGCCTAAAGACTGGATGCCAGATGCCTATCGCAAGAATCTGATCCGTCAGATTGGCCAACATGCCCATTCAGAGATTGTCGGGCAATTGCCGGAAGGCAACTGGATTACGCGTGCGCCAACGCTGGAACGCAAGGCTAATCTTTTGGCTAAAGTGCAAGATGAAGCAGGACATGGTTTGTATCTTTATTGCGCTGCAGAGACCCTTGGCGTTAGTCGCGATGAGCTTTTTGAAATGCTGCATACTGGTAAGATGAAATACTCATCCATCTTCAATTATCCCACGCTGACCTGGGCAGACATGGGGGCAGTGGGCTGGTTGGTTGATGGCGCAGCGATTATGAACCAGGTGCCGTTACAGCGCACATCATACGGGCCATATGCGCGTGCTATGGTGCGCATTTGTAAGGAAGAAAGCTTCCACCAGCGTCAGGGCTATCACATCATGATGACCATGGCGAATGGCTCGTCCGAGCAAAAGCGTATGGCTCAAGATGCACTGAACCGATTCTGGTATCCATCTCTTATGATGTTCGGTCCATCAGACAAAGACAGTGTTCACTCGGCGCAATCCATGGCGTGGAAAATTAAAATGAACACAAACGATGAGCTTCGTCAGAAATTCGTCGATGAGACGGTTCCGCAAGCGGAATATCTAGGACTTACGGTGCCTGATGAAAACCTGAAATGGAACGAAGAGCGCGGGGCTTACGATTTCTCTGAGCCGGATTGGGAAGAGTTTTACAATGTTGTGTCGGGCAACGGCCCTTGCAATGTTGAGCGGCTTGAAGCGCGTAAAAAAGCTTGGAGTGATGGCGAGTGGGTGCGTGAAGCTATGCTGGCGCATGCTGAGAAAAAGGCCATGCGCAAAGAAGCGGCTGAATGAGTATTATTATGCATATAGCACCGTTGTCTGTAGAAAACCTCAAAAGTTTTCTTTCAGATGACGAAGGTTTGGGAGATTGGCTAGACCACAATATTGATGAATCGAGGGAGTGTTTGGACTTAGGTAAAACTTGGGATGGCATAAATTTTATGTTGGAACAAGCGATGGTTACTCCGGGTCTTTTAAGTGTTGGCACTGAAGTTGGCGAAGATTTGGGCTATGGCCGTCCTCGTTTAAGCGATGTGCGCGAAACGGCAAGTTTTAGCGACAATCTGAACACATGTCTTAGCTCAAATATTGAACAATACTTCGACTTCGAACGTTTTGAGCGTCGTGAAATTTATCCAAATGTTTGGACTCGCAAAGACTTAAATGACAAGGCAGGAGTTATAGAGCAGTTTAGAGCTTTATGTAATTTTACCATGACTCGAAAAGTGCGTGGTGAAGGTATGTGCTTAGTTTTGCTCTAGAAAATTGAGGTTGAGGATGGCTGAAAAAAAAGAATGGCCTTTATGGGAAGTGTTTATTCGCGGGCAACACGGCATGAGCCATCGCCATGTCGGGTCATTGCATGCACCAGATGCGGAACGTGCTATTAAGAATGCGCGTGATGTCTATACACGTCGCAATGAAGGGGTGAGCATTTGGGTGGTGGAAGCTGGAAACATAGCCGCATCCAGCCCTTCTAACAAAGGCCCGATGTATGATCCAGCACGCGACAAAGTCTATCGGCATCCAACCTTCTATGACATTCCAGACGAAGTCGGAAAGATGTGACGGGTATGGCAGCTACAGACAAAAATCACTTGTTTGAATTCTTGCTTCGCCAAGGCGACAATGCGCTTGTTCTAGGGCATCGCACGTCAGAGTGGTGCGGCACTGGTCCTGTATTGGAAGAAGACATTGCGCTCGCAAACACTGCTCTTGATTTGATTGGGCAGACCCAATTGTGGCTTGCACTGGCTGGCGAAGTAGAAGGCAAAGGACGAAGTGCCGATGATTTGGCATACTTCCGCGACCCTTATGACTTTCGCAATGTCTTGATGCTGGAATTGCCAAATGAAGATTTTGGCAGAACAATCATGCGTCAGTTCTTGTTTGATGCATATCAGGTCCCTTGGCTTGAAGCGTTAAAAACAAGCAGCGATCAACGTGTCGCTGACATCGCTGCAAAATCTGTCAAAGAAGCGATGTATCATCTGGAGCGTTCCGCAGAAACAGTGATTGCGCTTGGCGATGGTACAGAAGAAAGTAATTCACGCATGAAAGCAGCATTGGCGTTTCTCTGGCCCTACGCTGGCGAGATTTTTGCGGATGATGAAACCGATGCGAAAATGTCTGAACAAGGCATTTCACCGCTGCCATCCTCCATTCGAGACATCTGGGACCAAACGATCAATCAAACGTTGAGCGAAGCCTGTTTGCAGCGTCCAGAAGGTGAATTTTCGCATTCTGGCGGTCGAACCGGGTTTAGACATACAGAGCATTTGGGGCATATGCTTGCGACCATGCAGGTGTTGCAGCGTTCTTATCCGGGAGCGACTTG
>CALLHT010000089.1 GCA_938009335.1 uncultured Rhizobiaceae group bacterium | reverse complement strand
CAAAAAGCGTGTGGCGAGCAATTGCGTCTGGCCGATTTCACCAGCCCACGCGCCTTTGCGTTTTGACAGGTCCAGCATGCCGCGATCAATGATGGTCATGGCTGCGAGCATCTCCGGGAAGAAGAGTGATTCCGAGCGGCGGCAATCATAGGCCAGGGTCGCGATCGATTGCAGAATGTTCTTATTGCCCTGATATCGGCCAAAGGCGGTTTCCAAAACCCAGATCGACATCAAGACTTCTGCCTGAACACCATATTTCTTTTCGATGTTGGTGAGCGTGCGTTCGTTGCCGCGCCAGCGTTTTAGTGTAACACCCAATGCACCTTTAGTGCGGCGCGCATAGAAACTCTCAAAACTGCCTTTGAAACTGCTCTTATTGGTGCGGTCAGATTTAATGATACCGCCATCGTATTTCAGGCCATCGAGTTTGGCTAACGTTGAGGCTTTGTATTTGCCTTTATAGGTTTTCTTAAACTCAGCCTTCCATTCATTGAATCGGCTTCCCTCGTTTGCACAAAATAACTTGGCCTCTGCTGAAGATACGCCTGTGACAGGGGACGGCAGAGGAGCAACAAAGAGGCCCGCAGCCAGTCCCAAAGAAGCAATGATTGTTTTCTTCATTTTACACCCTTTTTTAATCCCGTGAAACTTAGGTAGTATTTCGTTGAAAGTCGGTCAAATTATGAAAATTTAACGGTTTCAACGCTCTAACGCGAACTGACGGCTAGAATCTATACCAAATTACCTAACGTTACCCAGTCTGTCTACGTAGTTTACACCAATGCCATCCGCAGAAAAAACCCGATAACATGCTTAACAGATACGGTTAATCACGTTGGTTATTCCGAATTCTGTTTGTGGGTTGGTTATATTGGCAAAATGTAAATGGGGTTTACATGTCTGGAATTAGAATTGGGTCGCCACAAAATATAGGCAAGCTCAAGCAAGAAAACGCAGCTGATGGAGATGCGGCGGATGCAGTAAAGTTTGCCTCTAAAATTAAAGAGCAGGCAAAATCAAAACAGTTGAGGTTGGGACGCAAGTCTGGTCCGCAAAATGCTGGCGTTAAATTGTCCGAACGTGGTGGAGACGCGGTTAACGAGAGTATGCATAGGGTTGTATCTGCCGCTGAGATTGATGCCTTAACCGCTCCACTTTTTGAAGTGATGGACAAATTAAATAACCCGGTCCAAATCGAGATGTTGATGCAAAATCCAGAAAGCAAATCGCAATTGGGAATGCAATTGGATGCAATTAAGGATGCGGTAGGCAGCGACACGACCTTTGATTTGATTGCCAATAAAGTCCCAGCCCGAGATTTGGCATTTTTGGCGGGCTTAAATTCGCTGCTTTCAAAGTCAGATACCTATTAAGAGATCACTGCTTCTTTCATTTGCACCGTTGAAAGAGCTTTGAGTTACACACAACAGAAAACCCGCCTTTGCACCAGGCGGGTTTTTTGTTTGCGCGCTTAGCCCCTAAGAACTGGACTCTTGAAGATTCATTCTAAAACCTTCTATTATCATAAAAAGGGTTGGTAGGGTTTATGAAGCAGGCGATTTTATTACTTCGAGCGAAGCAACCTTCTGCGCTTATATTTATTATTTCATTATTGTGTATTTGGTGCGTGGTCGTTGTTACGGTTTTCGTTCAGCTTTCTGACACCCCTTACATTGGCATGGTGGTGGAAGGAGATGCTGAGAATAACCAATTCGTTGTCAGAAGTATTGCACAAGGCCAACCTGCAGATAGGGCAGGCATCAAAGCAGGGGATCGTTTTGTTGCAATTGAAACCGTAGATGGTTTGAAGCGATATAATTTCCAAGGTCCAGAGGCCTATAGCGGGCGACAACGGCTACACAGCTATCAGATGTTCAACGATATGTTGAACTCCAAAAGTAGATTGTGGGAGTACACCAATCAGCTGGAGTATGTACTCATACGTGATGACGGAGAAAGAGTGAGGGTTAAGGCTGAAAGCTCTAGAGCCTTATCTTCGAGCTATCTGCTCACTTTGTTGATTGCCGTTCTTCTGGTTCAAAGCATTGTAACGCTGCTTATATCTGCCGGAATATTTGCGTTTGCTAAACCTTCAATCGGAGTTCGCGTCTTATTTGTCGGTGGTATGGGGTTGGTGATTAATACGATGGCTAACTCTTTCGTCGTGACCCGCGAATTTGTCCTTGATCCGAATTTGTATCATTGGATCCATTTCCCGTCACAGGTGGGAACGATAGCATTTACATATTCTTTGCTTTGTTTGGTTTGGTACGTTCCAAAACCGATTAACCGCTTTCCATTTTGGCAGTGTATGCTGGTATTCGGGCTATTCGTATTCACGTCGCGGGTATTTCAATTCTTTGAGTTTCCCGTAAATGCCTACGAATTTCCTAATCTGATCTTGTTGCCTTTTGGCATCATCATCAGTCTGGTGCAATGGCAGCAATCCAGAAAAGATCCCATCCGGCGGGCAACTGCACAGTGGATGTTTCTCTCCATTTACGGCTCTGTTCTGATAGTCGTCGTTTTGTACAATGTGCCCCTTTTTCTGATGCAAACGCCATTGATAAATCCGTTAATCGCATCCTTCATTATTATGCTGATGTTCGTCGGAGTGGCACTGGGCACACTCAAGTATAAGCTGTTCGAGGTGCACAAATATTGGTGGAAAGCTGTCACCTGGATATTGGGTGGTACGCTCGTCGTGTTGATGGATATTCTGTTGGTCGCCCAGTTCAAATTCGAGCAAAATCAAGCCCTGCCTTTGGCGTTGCTTCTAGCTGGGTGGGTATATTTCCCAGTTCGTCAATTCCTGTTCGAGCACTTCGTGACGTCACGAGAATCGAAAGTCGATAATCACGTAGGACAACTCATAGATGAGTTTGGCCCGGCGAAAACTGCTCCGGTATTCGAGGCGAAATTCGTTGAGTTTTTAAAGTCTGTTTTCAAATCAGATGAAGTCACACAGGTCAATGGAAAACCGTCCGAAGGGTCGTTCATTACAGAGAACGGACTTGGAATTAATGTACCAAACCTGTCTCAGACGGGGAGTCTCACGCTATACGGGAAAAGCGGGGGTACTCAGTTGTTCTCATTAAACGATGCTGCAACCGCAGATTCGTTTGTGAAATTGATCCGAAATTTGAAAGATATTCGATTTCAGGAGCAGGAAATTTTGACACAGGAAAAGGGGCGCATTGTCCGCGATCTCCATGACGATGTTGGCGGCAGGTTGTTGAGTCTGATCTACAAAGCACCTGATAGCAAGATGGAAGATGAGGCGCGGGCAACGCTCACAGCATTAAAAGAATCGATGATCGTTATTGAAGACTCTGAAGCAGTTGATCTTGAACTTGCCTGGGAACAAATGGTTTCCGAAAGTAGTGGTAGATTGCTGGAGGTCGATCGTTCTCTTCGTTCAACACATAATTTGAAGGAAAAGAAACTGACCGTTTCAACCCGGCAATATGTCAACTTGAAGCGAATTGTTCAGGAACTCATGAACAACGTGATCAAGCACGGCGAGCCTGGAGAATGCAAAATTTCATTGAATGCGAAAACTGACTGGCAGATAGAGATTAACTGTGAAAATAAAGCGAAGCCCAAAGGTGCGGATGATCTTCTCAATGGTCGCGGGATCGGCAATATTAGGAAACGTTTGGAGGAGATCGGTGGTCACGTCAGGTTCGATTGGTCTGGCAATGTGTTTGTGGCGCGGATTGAGTTTCAGTTACCTGCAAATCAGATTGATAACTCCGGTAGATCTTAAACCTAAATCAAACCAAGGGCATGAGCTAATCGGGTCGCTTCGGCCCGATTTCGAATCTTTGCCTTTGAGTATAATTTGGAAATGTGGCTAGAGACTGTGTTTTGGGAAATCCCCAAAAGGTTTCCGATTTCAGTGCGGTCCAAGCCCTTTGCAATCATTCGTAGGACTTCTGCTTCCCTCTTTGTGAGTTTAAGGGAATACTTGTCTAAATTTGCGGTTTGAGGTGACGTGTTAAATGCTTTGGGTGCTTCTTCACCTCGCACTTTTACCATCTCCATCAACCTTCGGGTCACCGTTGGTGCAAGAGGTGGCTTGCCCTTAAGAATGCCTTTGAATTCTTGTATGAGATGGTCTTTAGGCTGCTCTTTCAAAAGAAACCCGCGTGCACCATTTTGCAATGCAGATAAAAGGCGTTCGCTTTCATCATGGATGGTAGAGATAACCACATAGGTGTTTGGAAACTGCGTGCTTATCTCCAGAGCCAATGTCTCACCGTTGCCATCAGGGAGTGCAAGATCCAAAATGGCAAGATCGAAAAACTGTTTCTTCAGATGCTGACGCCCCATTTCCAGAGTTGTTGCAGTTGCAACAGTTGGGTTTTCAAACGCCTCTGAAACGATTTGTTTCATGCGGATCATGGCATCATCATGATCTTCTACAATTAGGATGTTCTGCACATTTACTCCCCAGTGTGTTGGAAAAAATATGCCGCCAAATGTCCGGAAGGCAAGTGCGATAGTTCAGAATTTGGTCTTATCTATCTCTTTTCATGCAAAAAACTCATAATGACTAACCTTTTCAGGTGATTTACATCTCCTTCAGTTGCTGCCAATCCTTAGCGCCAAGTCATTGGTCAAGGGGTTCAAAGGAACGCAAAATGAAAAGAATGATTTTAACTGCCGCAATGACAGCCTCGTTTATATTTGGCAACGGTCTGGGCGAGCAGCATGCTCTAGCAGAGACAACCGAATGCACAGAGATCACTTCGTTGCCGTTCACAATTACAACCCGTGGCATTTATTGTCTGAAGCAAAGCCTCGGCACCAATATTACAACGGGAAATGCCATCACGGTTGATGCTAACAACGTGACGATTGACTTTAATAACCACATTCTGGGTGGAAGAAGTGCCGGGCCAAGTTCTAACGCCGTTGGTGTTTATTCAGTAAATCGGAGAAACATAACGGTGCGCAATGCAACCATTCGCGGTTTTGCGCGCGGCATTTATCTTGAAGAAACGATTGACGGTACTTCAAGCGGCCATGTGGTCGAAGACAACGTTACCGATCAGAGCTACTTGATTGGTATTGAGGTTGCGGGGCAAGGGGTTGAGGTCCGGCGGAACAAGGTGGTCAGAACTGAACCGGGTCGGTTTCAAGCAGCCATAGGCATTTACCTCAGTGATGTAGAGGACGGAGTGGTTGAAGATAATATTATCTCTGGCGTGGACGCTAGCCAAAACGCGGCTGGAATTTTCATTTTTTCAAGTGGCACGGTTCATATACTCAACAATAGTATTTTTGATATCGGGGGCAGCGCTACTGGTGATGTGGCAGGTATTCGAACCCAAAGTGGTGATAGTATTGTTCGAGGTAACCTCGTACATAGTATCAATAACAATGATGGTGACATCGGAATTAGTGGCGATGTTTGCATCGACAATGTCGTCCGCGGTGAATTTACGAATGACATAAACTGCGCTTTTGAAGCAGATAATGTGGAGCAATGAGCCGTTGCAAGAAACAGACATGGACCAAGCGACGCTCACGCCGCATCCGGTCGCTTGGAATATTTCAACACAACAATCACAAGCACTGGCCAAAACGGCGGTGAAGTAGAAAAGGAAATAATATGAAACATGCACTTGTATTATCGGCAAGTGTCGCCGTGGTTCTGAGTTCTTTATCGGGCATGTCATACGCGCATGAAAATGGGCCATTTACAATCACAGATAATTTTCAGGCCACAAATGCAAGCTGTTCAAGAATACGAGGGCTGGCGAAACGCGACCTCAGGAAACGGGTTCGCGCACATTGTCAGAGTACGCATGACTCGGGACCAAATGCACTTCGAAATACATCCTTTAGAAAAGGCACGTGCGAAAAGACGAAAAATCAACCCGCCGTCAATGGTGTGGCGGTTCTCAATACCACACGACTCATAGATGCGTCATTTACTGGGCAATGCCGGTGATTTTGGGGTCATAACAGACAAAACAATTTAGGAGATGGCGATCTCCGGCGTCATACAAAAACAGAGTGAGGTTCAAAGAAAAATGATAATTAAACGAAAAATGCAAACAATGATGTTGGCTGCGGCAGTAGCTTCACTTACAGCTCTAGCCTACGCCCATGAAAGTGGACCGCAGAGCTATCCTTTAAATGCGAGCCAGAATGTAATCACATACACCACAATAAACCGTTGTGCGAGAGGCCAAACTTTCACCAGGACGGCGCTAAGAGATCAAGCAAGAAACCACTGTCGATCAACTCACGATACTGGAGCTAATGCTCTGCGAAACTCACGCTACATAAAAGGGCAGTGCGACAAAGTTAAAACTGCAAATGGAAACACGACAATCACCATCAGCGGAGCAAGATTTGTGGCGCAATGTCGCTAGTTCATTGTTGATTATCTGCATTCCCGAAAAAGCGAAAGCCCGCCTCTGCACCTGGCGGGTTTTTTGTTTTTGATGTGCCAAACAATCCTCATGCTATTTACCCTGACTTCGGTAGCTGGTAGTTTTTCCTGCATTAAAAAATTAAGGGTTGGGAGGAACACAAAATGAATAGATTCATTTTAACAGCCATGATGACTGCTGCACTGGTGTTGGGTGGCGGATACAATGAACAACATGCCCAAGCGGAAACGACGGAATGTACGGAAATTACATCGGTGCCCTTTACCATTACAAACCGGGGTGTTTATTGCCTGAAACAAGGTCTTGGTACCAATATCACATCGGGAAATGCCATCACGGTTGATTCCAACCACGTGACGATTGATTTCAATGGTTTTATTCTGGGAGGGAAAACTGCCGGACCAGGCTCTGATGCGGTGGGCGTGTACTCAGTAAATCGGAGAAACATAACCATCCGGAATGCAACCATTCGTGGGTTTGCACGTGGAATTCATATCGAGGAAACGAGCGATGGAGCGTCCAGCGGCCATGTCTTAGAAGACAATTTCACCGACCAGATCTACGGCGTTGGTATAGAAGTCGAAGGGCAAGGAATTGAAGTTCGGCGAAACAAAATCGTAAGAACTGAACCGGGCCGGTTTACTGCTGCTATTGGTATCTTTGTGCGTAATGGTGAAGATGTAGTAGTTGAAAATAACTTTGTTTCAGGTGTAGACGCCAGCAATAGTGCGATTGGAATGATTATAATTTCAAGCGGCATGGTCCAAATATTGAATAACAGTTTATTCGATATAGGCGGTAATGCGACGGGCGACGTTTCTGGCATTTTAACCCAGAGCGGAGATACGGTCATTCGAGAAAACGTAGTTCACAGCATAAATAATAATGATGGTAACTTCGGAATTACTGGTGATGTTTGCGTTGATAATATCGTCAGAGGCGTTTTCACAAATGATGTGAGCTGCACTTTCGAAGCAGATAATGTGGAGCAGTAAACACTTATATTTGCGTGCACGCTGATCAGGATAATTCGCCAAACCAGCTTTGCGCGGGCGAAACCGATTGAGCCAATGCGCCAACAGAAAAGCAAAAGCCCGCCAAGATGACGGGCTTTCGATAATCTTCGAATTCCAGTGAGCGCTTAACGCTTTGAGAACTGGAATGAACGGCGAGCTTTTGCACGACCGTATTTCTTACGTTCCACAACACGAGAGTCGCGCGTAAGGAAGCCACCCTTTTTAAGGACGCCGCGAAGTTCCGGCTCATAATGAGTAAGCGCCTTTGAAATGCCGTGACGAACCGCACCAGCCTGGCCAGAAAGACCACCGCCTTTAACGGTTGCAACAATGTCGTACTGACCGTCGCGCGCTGCGGCCACGATTGGCTGCTGCATGACCATCTGCAAAACAGGACGGGCAAAGTATTCGTTGAAGTCTTTGCCGTTCACGGAGATTTTGCCTGAACCAGGCTTAACCCATACACGAGCAATTGCGTCTTTACGCTTGCCAGTCGCATAAGCGCGACCCTGTGCGTCAAGCTTTTGCTCGTAAACAGGCGCTGTGTTTTCAACTGTTGCTGCTTCGGCTGCACCTTCTACAGCGCCGCCCAGCTCTTCAAGAGAATTGAGTTCAGCCATTACTGTGCAATCCTTTTATTCTTTGAGTTCATAGAAGCCACATCCACCACTTCCGGTGATTGTGCTTCGTGAGGATGATCTGAACCAGCGTAAACGCGCAGGTTTTTCATTTGCTGACGAGACAAAGGGCCACCTGGCATCATGCGCTCGATGGCTTTTTGTACAACGCGCTCAGGGAAACGGCCTTCGATGATCGCACGGGCTGTACGCTCTTTAATGCCGCCCGGATAACCGGTATGCCAGTAGTATTTCTTGTCTTCGTATTTTTTGCCGGTCAGCTTTACCTTTTCAGCATTGATGATGATCACATTGTCACCGTCATCAACGTGTGGAGTAAACGTCGGCTTGTGCTTGCCGCGCAGACGGTTGGCGACAACAGATGCCAAACGACCAAGAACCACGTCCTCAGCGTCAATCAGCAACCATTTCTTCTCAACCTCTGCAGGCTTCTGCGAGAAAGTCTTCATATGGCGTTTGCCTTTAATTAGGATGTTAAAACAAACAAAGGCCCGTAGGGGCCAAGGTTGAGCGGGTTATAGGCGAGGAGGGAATGTGCGTCAAGCAGTTATTTTTATGCTTGGTTTGAAATGATCATTAAAAACAATGGCTTAAAAATAAGGTATTATATTACCATCTATTTCTTGGTGGTTTTTTGCCTTCAATCCTTTGCGTATTAAATCCCGAAGAAAAGTATATTTGACTTTCCTTCCTGAGTGCTAGAATATTGAAATTGTAAGCATTTTCAGTCTTTCCGGGGGAATCCAATTGAAAAACCTTCTTTTAGGTGCAGCACTTGCTGCTACGACAATATCATTTTCGCCAACCACAGTTCAGGCGCAGGAAGTCACCAATTGCACTGAGATCACATCATTGCCCGCAACGATATCTGCTTCCGGCGTTTATTGTATGATGCAAAACCTCGGCACCAACATCACCAGTGGTGCGGCCATCACGATTACGGCAAATAATGTCACACTTAACATGAATGGGTTCCGCTTGGGTGGGTCTACAGCCGGTCCCGCAACACAAGCAAATGGCATCGTTGCACAGGATCGCAGGAACATTACCATTCGCAATGGTATAATCCGTGGGTTTCGAGTGGGTGTGTTTTTGAGCGAAGTCACTACCGACAGATCGTCCGGCCATTTGATTGAGAATATGTTGTTAGACAGAATGACTGCCGGAGGAATATTCCTTTCAGGAACCGGTCTTCAGGTTCGCAACAACAACATCGTCAATATTGATTCAACGCCACCTGCCGGCGCTAACGCTGGCGCAAGCTTCCTGGCTGACCAAAATCGTTCTTTCTCTCGTTCAGGAAAAGGTGGCGATACCTTTGTTTCACAGACTGGGACGGGTGAAATTGTCATTGGTATCTTTGCAACGGGTGCTTCCAATAGCATATTTGAAGGGAACTTTATCTCAAACCTTCTTTCCCCTGATCAAGTGTATGGAATTCAAACTTCTAATTCAACAAACATCAACGTTGTCGGTAATACGATCGAAGACTTGGAAGGGAATAATTTCGCAACGGGTATTCTGCTAAATGATGCTGGGAATGATAATATTGTCGTTCAGAACAACACAGTGATCCAAGTGCAAGCAAATGGCGATGCTTTTGGTATTGAGAACTTCAGAGGTGGAACGAACATCAATTGCTTTAATAATGTGGTCATAGGCGCTGATACATCACAGACATTTAGCTGCACGAATGAAGCAGGTACTCGGCCCTAATTGCCACGCGTTAGTCTCGATTTTAACCAATCCAATCTTCTATGAGGATATAAATGAAAAATCTAATCTTTAGCGCTGCATTGATTGCATCGGCATTCTCATATCAGCCGAGCCCGGTGCAGGCGCAAGAAGTCACCAATTGCACCGCAATCACATCATTGCCCGCAACGATATCTGCTTCCGGCGTTTATTGTATGATGCAAAACCTCGGCACTAACATCACCAGTGGTGCGGCCATCACGATTACTGCGAACAATGTTACATTTAATATGAACGGGTTTCGCTTGGGTGGATCAACAGCGGGTTCCACAACACAGGCAACCGGGATTTTAGCATTTGAACGCAGAAACATTACCATTCGCAATGGTACAATCCGTGGGTTTAAAGTTGGCATGGAGTTCGGCGAAGGCACTCCCGATAAATCCTCCGGCCATTTGATTGAGAATATGTTATTGGACAGATTAACCTCCGTAGGAATACGCATACAAGGAACTGGAATTCAAATTCGAAACAACACAATAGTCGATATTGATTCAACCGGACCTGCGGGAATCCTCCCTGTAAATGGGATTACTGCAGCTGACGTTTCCAATAGTGTGATTGAGGGCAACTTTATCTCTCGCCTTATTTCCTCATCCCAGACGTTTGGAATCATTATTGGAAGTTCCCGAAACATCAACGTTTTTGGAAATACCATCCAACAAATACAAGGGGGCAACCAAGCCAGCGGCATAGCAATAAACGTGGGTTCCCTCGGTAATATTGCAATTCAGCGCAACACGATACAGAATGTAACGTCAGGTGGTTCAGCTCGCGGCATCAACAGTGCTAGCGGAACCAACATCAATTGCTTTGATAATGTGATTGTGGGGCCTGTTCAAACGTCAGGCTGCACAAATGAGGCAGGTACTCGGCCTTAGGTTGCAGAATCGCAAAATGGGCTTAAATTTGGGTGTTCTTGTTTGCAGGAACACCCGGTTTAGCTTCCCCACAAATTCCCGCCGCATTCGCATGATATACCTCTCGTAAGGGAAGGGCGAAATGCATGTTCACCAATTGGTAACCCGACTCACAGATACCTATTAAACATGATATCATGTGCTTGGGTGACAAAGCGGGCGATGGAAATGGTAGAAACACCGAAAAGCTCAGGATTGTGGAAGATCAGCGCAGCAGCTTTTGCCTGCGTGCTTGTTTCAGCTTGTGTTTCTGACACGCTTTCCACCCAAAACACGGCTCCACAACCCCTCGCCGAAACACCTAGCTACGATCCTGCCCAGCGTGAGCTTGCGGTTCAGGAAATCCGTGCAAAAGCAGATGCACCCGCCAGCGGGCAGCTCACAAGTGCCTATGTCACCAATGACGGCCCCACAACGCCACTGACAGCACAGGAGCAGGCAGACAAAATCGCCGAGCTTTCTCAATCAGCCGATCAAAACAGCAGTAGCGTTCCTGATGCAGAGCTGGAAGCCAAGCAGCAATCCATCCGCGATTTGAGAAATCAGGCGAAAACCCACTATAACAGTGCGGTCAATACCATCAAAAACTGAGAATTCCGCAATAAAGCCTTTGCATTTGATGCCGAGTGACCTTGCAACGCGCGGCTAAACATTGCAAAAGAAGCGAAATCTACAGGCCAATCGTATCTCGTGGCCTGAACTTTCAATTGAACCATGGAAATTTGAATGAGCAACCACCCGCTCAGGCTCGGAATTGCCGGACTAGGCACTGTCGGTGTCGCCCTAGTGAATGTCATCAACAAGAATGCGGAATTGCTGCGCGAGCGTTGTGGCCGCGATATCGTTATTACGGCGGTCAATGCGAGGGATAAGTCTCGCGATCGCGGTGTTGATCTCTCAGGCTATGAATGGTTCGACAATGCGGTTGATATGGCGGCGTCTGACACTATCGATGTGTTGGTGGAATTGATTGGTGGTGAAGACGGAACGGCGCTGGACGCTTCAACGAAGGCGCTGGAATCCGGCAAGCATGTTGTGACGGCTAACAAGGCGATGCTTGCCAAACATGGTGTTGCGCTTGCCAAAGAGGCGGAAGAGCAGGGCGTGCTGCTGAACTTTGAGGCGGCTGTTGCAGGCGGTATCCCGATTATCAAAACCATGCGTGAAACGCTGACCGCAAACAATGTTGAGCGCGTCTACGGCATCATGAACGGCACCTGCAACTACATGCTGACGCGCATGGAGAAAGAGGGTATTTCTTACGACGATTGTCTGGCAGATGCTCAGCGCCTTGGCTATGCGGAAGCAGATCCGACCTTCGACGTGGAAGGTTTTGACACGGCACACAAGCTATCCATTCTCACAAGCCTTGCCTTTGGCACTGAAATCGCTGCGGACGAAATTTACGTTGAGGGTATTTCTTCCATCACGACAGCGGACATTGAGGCGGCGAAAAGCCTTGGCTACCGCATCAAGCTTCTGGGTGTTGCGACTAAAACCGAAAGTGGTGTTGAACAACGCGTGCATCCGACCATGGTGCCGCTTGATAGCGAGATTGCACAAATCTCCGGCGTGACAAACGCCGTGGCAATCAATGCGGATATTGTTGGCAATCTGGTGATGTCGGGTCCGGGTGCAGGCGGTGATGCAACGGCATCTGCGGTTGCCGGTGATATTGCTGACATCGCAAAATGTGTGCCGGGCGAGCAAAAAGTACCAGCCCTTGGCAAGCCTGCAAAAGAACTCGCCCCTTATGTGAAAGCTGCGATGCGCAGCCACGAGGGCGGCTATTTCATCCGCATGGAAGTTAAAGATCAGCCGGGCGTTTTCGCGCGTGTTGCAGGCGCCATGGCAGATCACGAAATTTCGCTTGAATCCATCCGTCAACATGGCGACAGCGCGGATGAGAAGACCATCATTCTGATTACTCACGAAACCACGGAACTGGCAGTGCGCAACGCACTGGCGGAAATTGGCAAGGATGCGTTCCTGGCCTCCAAACCGCAAATGATCCGGATTGAAAAATAGACCTACAAAACATTTAGGGGAGCCAACAATGGCCGAAAACAAAAAAGCCTTGGACCGCATTCTGACACTTGAACTTGCACGTGTTACCGAAGCAGCTGCTGTTGCTGCTGCGCGTTTGCGGGGGCAGGGTGATGAAAAAGCAGCCGATCAGGTGGCAGTGGACGCTATGCGCACAGAGCTCAACCGTTTGCCAATCGATGGTACAGTCGTGATCGGCGAAGGTGAGCGCGATGAAGCGCCCATGCTTTATATTGGTGAAGAAGTTGGCACGAAAAACGGCCCTAAAGTCGATATCGCCCTAGACCCGCTTGAAGGCACAACCATCTGTGCCAAAAACCAGCCAAACTCACTGGCTGTAATCGCACTGGCTGAGGGCGGAAGCCTGTTGTATGCGCCAGACGTTTATATGGACAAGATTGCCATTGGTCCGGGTTACGAGCCGGGGCTGATTGATCTGGACAAGTCGCCATCGGAAAATCTTGCAGCACTCGCGAAAGCAAAGGGCTGTGAAGTCAAAGACCTGACAGCCTGTGTGCTGGACCGTCCGCGCCACGCAAAAATCATTGAAGACATTCGCGCTGCCGGATGTGCGATCTACCTCATCGGTGACGGTGATGTTGCGGGTGTCATCCATACGGTAACACCGGAAGAAACCGGCGTAGACATTTATTTCGGAACTGGCGGTGCACCTGAAGGTGTTTTGGCTGCCGCTGCGCTTCGTTGTATCGGCGGACAGATGCAGGGGCGTCTGGTTTTGGATACGCCTGAGAAAGTGGAACGCGCCAGAAAAATGGGCGTTGAAGATCCGAACAAGAAATATGACATGAACGAAATGGCCAAGGGTGATGTTCTGTTCGCTGCTTCTGGCGTGACCGACGGCAACATGCTTGATGGCGTGAAGTTCGGCCGCGGTGAAATCCACACCCACACGGTGGTTATGCGCTCAGCAACGGGTACGGTTCGCGAGATCAAGGCACGCCATCAGGATACCAGCAAGTTTAGTTAAGGCTCAATCAGACTTACATTATTCAATGCTCGCTTCCGTTTGGAGGCGGGCATTTTTGTTAAGAATTAAATTCGTGCTTTCGCTAGAAGTTCATGACGTAAGATTGGCTGATCTGTAATTTCTACAAGATCCCGAAATCTATGTGGTGTTTCAATATAAGCCAATCCGATTTCGGCCGTTAGATAATAAATTCCGTTGGCGCCCTCCATATGTTCAATCATTTCGTCAGTTACGAACGATTCATATCCCGGAAACGCTAAGCCTTCCCATGGAACAGCCACCAATAGTCCCACCAAATCATCATCTTTTTTTCTTACTAGCTCACCTAGTTTCGCAGTTTTCATTTCATTACCGCTTCAATTCAATCCAAGGAGCATGTTTTGCATCGTAGCGCAGTTCTTCAAGTGCGATATCCAGAATTTCTTTTGGCTTACTCTCGGTCCACACGGCATAGGATGGAAACGGCATTTCTGGCGCATCCTTAACGAAGAACAATTTTTCCTCCGCCACATAGTCATCTGCGATGCGGTAGGGGAGAAACGTCGTTTTCTGATTATCGATCAGATACTGAGCCACTTCTGGTCCCAGATCGAGCTGAATATGCGGCGGCTTGAGTTCCGGAAACCAGCGGCTATGCGCCATGGCAAATTCCTGTCCCCAGTTTGAATACACATAATCACTGCGCAATGTGCCATCATGGTCTTTCTTTCCGGTGACCAGTACCAGCGCGTCGTCCATAATATGTTCGACTTTAAAGCCGGGACGAATGATCGGCATATACATCACTGCAATGTCTATCATGCCGCGCAACATCATGTTTGAGAGGTTTTGCGGTTCAGTGGTCGTAAAACGCAATGCCGTTGAAGGAAGCTTCTTTTCCAACTCCCTTAACCAACGGGCAGAAAGCTCCGGCCAAAGGCTCTCTTCGCACCCAAGGGATAGAGATCCCGTAAATTCATCTGGCAAAGCGGTCTGATACACCGCTTCACCCCAAAGGTTCATGAGAGAACGTGCATATTCTTCAAACCGTGCGCCTTCTGAGGTCAGCATCACCCCACTTTTGGATCGATTAAAGAGCCTATGGCCAATCTGGTCTTCCAGTTTTTGGATCCGCTGGCTAACCGTGGATTGGGTCACATGAATGCGCTCAGCAGCGTCAACAAAACTCTCGGTCGCGATGACGGTAAGGTAGGTTTTGATAAGCGTTATATCCATAAGAAAAACCGATAGTAAGTAATTTTCTAATTCGTTTTACTGAATTAAATGATTCTGTCAATATGTGCGTGTGATGCCGGGGCGCATTTGGTGTCACGAGTGCCCTGAGTTGCTCGCTAAGTGCGGAACTCAGGGCATTTCTAAGAATTATTATAAAGAGGGACTGTAAAATGACTAAAATGACCGCATTATTTGCTGAACTGGCTACGCTGGACAAGCAAATGGCCGAAGAAAACGCTGATATGTCGATTCGTCAGCTAACAAATCTTGATGATCGTCACACGCAAGTTTGGGGCGAAATCATTGCATACAAGCCTGCAAATAAAGAGATTGCTGAATTGATGGTACTCATGTTGCTTGATCGCATGCAGGCAATGGCTGCACGCGGCGAAAATTGCATGCTCATTCGTGAGAAGCTTTTGGAACTGTTTTCAGAGAGTTTCGCTGAACCAAAGCATTATATGCGGATGGTAGAAGCAGATTCTACTGGAGCAGCGCTTGCTTGAATTCGGGTCATAACTGCCCGCAACTGATTGCTAGTGATTGCATCATTCGGATCATCTGCTAACCAGTAGGTATGGCACAAACCGATACTGCAAAGTTTTTTCTGGATGTTCATCAATCCTACTCAGGCCAGTCTTGGGTGGAGCGCCTATCTGCGTCTGAAAAAAACATTGCGCTGGCCATTTCGCAACGAATGGATTTGCCCGAGCTTGTTGGCCGGGTATTGGCTGCGCGTGGCGTAGAGCTGGACGATGCGCAATCGTTTTTAGCGCCGACTTTGCGTGAGTTGATGCCGGACCCTTCCGTCTTGACGGATATGGCCTTGGCAACGCAGCGGATTGCGACTGCGGTTGCGAACAATGAGAATGTTGCGGTTTTTGGTGACTACGATGTAGATGGCGCCTGTTCCTCTGCGCTTGTCTACAAGTTTCTTGCCCATCACGGGCTAACGCCAAAAATCCACATTCCTGATCGCATATTCGAAGGCTACGGACCCAATATCCCGGCGATTGAGCAATTGGTGAGTGATGGCTCGACGCTGATCATCACCGTTGATTGCGGAGCGACCAGTTTCGAAGCGCTTGCCCGTGCCAAAGAATTGGGCGCAGATGTGGTCGTGCTGGACCATCACCAGATGGG
>CALLHT010000088.1 GCA_938009335.1 uncultured Rhizobiaceae group bacterium | reverse complement strand
GCTTTCTCCAGCTCCTTTGCAGACATGCTACCCACATTCACATCAATGTCTGTTTTCGTTCCAGCAACCCGATACAGGCAGCGACGCTTGTTGCAATTGGGGTGCGCGGAAAACTGCCAGATGGCATAGGTGTCCCAATGCCCCATCGGGAAAGCACCCGTGATGTTGCTGCGATAGCGCGCATACCAAAGCGGCAGGCGCGAAAGGGTAGGCAACTCCGCACGACGCGCAGCAATGCGTTTCGCTGTATCGTGATTGGTGTAGAGGATCGGATAACGCCCAGTGCGGTATTTCACGTGCTTTACGAAAATCTCAGCATCCTTGAGGGAAATCCACTTCTTCGGATTGTCGTGTTCGATATCAAGCGCCAAAAGATCATCATCATCCGGTTGCGTAAAATCGATAAAGTGATTGGCCTGATCGATTGGGTTTCCTGGCCGTCCCAAATGATAGGCACCCCACTTTAGGCCTAAGCTTTTCGCAACCAGCCTACGGGTTTGGTAGAGTTCTTTTTTCAGCCAATAATTTTGAAAGGTCTTTTTGCAGAGCGTTTGCTCTGTCCGGTTAGGCTTACGGCAGCCCCAGCGTGGCGGAAGTCCATCACTAGACTTTCCGATAAAGCCAAAAATCTGTTTGTTGGTAACCACCTTGTGCCAGTCGATGGGGTTCTTTTCATAGGCATCAAGAATAATTGGCCGAGTTTTATCGCGCCATGGCGCGGAAAATTCGCCGGCTGTAGCAACCCCGATTAGCCCTGTAATCTGACCTATTAAGACGAAAGCGCCAGCAAGCACCCACACTCTAAGCCCAAAACTCATGTCACCAGTCCCGTATTACCTCTAGCCCCGCTTCGAGAAGGCTCTCGAAGCTATGGTTTACCAAAGGTAAATAAAAATACTTAACCAGTCGTAAATCGCTAAGAAGAGCCCCACGAACGAAATCCGACTTATTTTACTTCCAGCGGTCTACCAACACTTAAGAATAAGGCGGAAATTTGACGTAAGGGAACCAACAATCAATGCAAGATTTCCTAAAATTTCAGTCCAATCCCCACATTTACGTTATGTGATTGAACGTCGACTTCGTTGTTTCCGGCTCCTCCAAGGGAAAAGGTTTCGCTTGAATAATCATCATAATCATACTCGATGCGGGCTGTTACATCTTCGAATATCTCGAATTCCAGACCAGCGCCTACATCAAATCCAGTTAAGGTATTTTCATCTGTTCCAGTGATGGATTGGGCCTCAGCACCGGTAACTGCAAGGCCGGCAAAGCTATAGAGAAGCGAGTTTTCAAATGCGTATCCAAGTCTCGCACGAATGGACGCGTCCCAGTTTTGCTCAACGTTCACGCCACCTGTTTGTGCATCCGCATCCACATATGCGCCCTGCGCTTCTAAGCCAGTCACAACCCTATTGTCGAACTGCCAATTGTAACCGGCGTATCCACCGGCCCTGACGCCCTCGCCCTCATCTTCAGCTGTCGTTCCGGTTTCTGCCTGTAACCAAGTATATCCACCATAGACACCGACGTAGAAGCCTCCCCATTGTGATGTGTCTATCGGGGAAACAGCAGGCGCTTGTGGAATTAAAGGCTCTTCTTGTGGCAAATCAGCCGCCAGTGAAATCGCGGTAGAAGCGACCATTGTCGGCAGAGCGATGGCGGTCATTGATAAAATTCGGGTCACATTCAGCATTGGGTTTCCTGTCCTTACGATACCCCCCAACGTGTGAAATGTGCTTCGCCAATGCGGCAACTGAATATTCACGAAGTGAATTTTTTTGGGCATTCCGGTGGCATCGCACGTACATATCTATTTTTTGAGACTTCTGGTGATAAATATTTCCATTTTACCCCTTACAATCGGATTGCCTCATCCCCATATCCCGAAAAATAGAAACCGGTTCATTTTTAGTTTTTTCATGATTGATATTCTTCTTCTTGTCCTGGGCCTTGTGGTCCTGGTTGTCGGCGGTGATGTACTGGTTCGCGGCGCCGTTGCTATTGCTGAAAAGTTATCAATCCCTCCTCTGATCATTGGTCTAACCATTGTGTCCTTGGGAACCTCTGCTCCGGAATTGTTTATCTCCGTTCAAGCTGCCCTTGCAGGATCCGGCGGTCTGGCGATTGGTAACGTCGTCGGGTCAAACATTGCCAACGTTTTACTGGTTCTGGGCGTTCCGGCGCTGATCAAGGCAAGCAGTTGCGAAGAAGACGGAATCGGCCGCAACATTCTGGTCATGATCGGCATCACCCTGGTCTTTATGGGGATGCTCGCCAAAGGCAGCCTCGGCGTCGTTGATGGCGTGATCCTGCTTGCACTTCTTGGTTTGTTTTTGTGGGATCAATACAAAGCGGCGAGCAAATTATCGCCGGATGCGATTCCAGATTATCATGATGACGTGCCGCCCCTGCCATCAAACAATCTTGTTTCCATTGGCTTGCTTGTAGCTGGCGCTATTCTCTTGCCACTCGGCGCTTGGCTCACCGTAACCGCAGCACATAACATCGCGCTCGAACTTGGCGTACCGGATGAGATCATCGGACTAACCGTTGTCGCAATCGGTACTTCGCTGCCAGAGCTTGCAGCCTCTCTTATGGCAGTCGTTCGCGGCAACTCAAATGTGGCCATCGGTAACGTGGTTGGGTCGAATATTTTCAACATTGCCGCAATTATGGGCATCACCACCGTGATCGCTTCTGTTCCGGTTGGCGGACACATCATCGCCATTGATATGTGGGTAATGCTGGGTGTTTCGCTGCTGCTTGCCTGGCTTGCTTACTATAAAAAGCGCATCAGCAAGCGCAGTGGGGTTATCATGAGCATCGCCTACATTATATATTTGGGTGCCGCATTTCTGAAATAGGATAACACGCATGAAAACCGCACTGGTAACCGGAGCCGCAAGACGAATAGGAGCCTCTATCGCTACGGATCTGGCAAAGCGCGGATATAACGTTGCTATCCAGTACGCATCGTCCGAAGAAGTTGCACAAAACCTGGCTGCAGAACTTCGAGAATTCGGAGTTGATTGTGTTGCGTTTGAAGCAAACCTATTGAACGCAGATGAATGCCAAACCCTATTCCATCAGGCGCGAGGGGCTCTCGGCCCGATTAACCTGCTGGTCAACAATGCATCAATCTTTGTGGATGATACGGTCACCGAGTTTGATGAGGCGCTTTGGGACGCGCATTTCAACATTCACTTGAAAGCACCCTCCATCCTATCTGGTGAAATGGCAAAGCAGACTGATATTGATGAGGGGCTGATCATCAACATGATTGATCAGCGCGTTCTGCGTTTAAATCCAAACTTTCACTCCTATACGCTTTCCAAATCTGCGCTCTGGACTGCAACACGCACTTTGGCACAAGCCCTTGCCCCGCGCATTCGGGTCAATGCCATTGGCCCCGGCCCAACGTTGCAGAATGAACGGCAAGAACCGGAAGACTTTGCCCGGCAAGTTGATGGGGTAATCTTGAAACGCGGGCCGGACTTGGAAGAGATCAGCAATACGATTTACTATCTGTTTGAAAACCGCTCAATCACCGGGCAGATGATTGCGCTCGATGGTGGACAGCATCTTGCTTGGGAAACCCCCGATATTGTGGGCATTCCGGAGTAGCACTCGAATTATTCAGCGATTTACGGCATGCTGCCCCTATGAGCGAACCAACGGTTAAAAAACTCTCCCTCACGGCCACCACGGGTGAAGCTGCGGAAATCACGTGGGAAGAATCCGCGCCCGGCCTGGAAGGCAAGGTGGGCGTTGAGGTCATTGCAGATTGCGTGAAACGCTTGCCAAATTCTCCCGGTGTCTATCGCATGTTCAGTTCAGAGGGTGACGTTCTCTATGTGGGCAAAGCCAAGTCTCTGAAAAAGCGCGTTTCGTCTTATGCCAAGATGGGCGGACATACCAATCGCATTGCACGGATGATCCGCGAAACCGCGAATATGGAATTCGTCACCACGCATACCGAGATGGAAGCGCTTTTGCTGGAAGCGAATCTGATCAAGCGGTTACGGCCCAAATTTAACGTATTGCTGCGCGATGATAAAAGCTTCCCTTACATTGTAATTTCCGATGATCATGCCTCTCCAGGGCTATTCAAGCATCGTGGTGCACGCAGCAAGAAGCGCAGTTACTTCGGACCGTTTGCTTCTGCTGGCTCGGTTAACCGCACACTCAACGCGATGCAACGCGCTTTTCTTGTGCGCACCTGTACGGACTCTATGTTTGAAAGCAGGACGCGGCCTTGCCTGCTGCATCAGATCAAACGCTGCTCAGGCCCTTGCACCAGTGAAGTTAGCGAAGAAGAATATTCAAAGCTTGTGAAGGAAGCTAAAGCATTTCTTCTGGGCAAGAGTTCGCAGATGCAAGCCTCGCTTTCAAAGCAAATGCAGGAAGCCTCTGATGAACTCGATTTTGAGCGTGCCGCGATTTATCGGGATCGCCTTTCCGCTCTTTCGCATGTGCAGAGCCATCAGGGCATTAATCCGCGTTCCGTCACCGAAGCCGATGTTTTCGCAGTCCGCCAACATGGTGGCTTGACCTGTATTCAGGTGTTCTTTTTCAGAACAGGCCAGAACTGGGGTAACCGAGCTTACTTCCCACGCGCGGACAAGGCAATCGAACCAGGTGAAGTCTTAGGCGCGTTCTTAGGCCAATTCTATGATGACCGCCCCTGCCCGCGGCAAATTCTGGTTTCAGAAGACACGGGTGAACTCGGTCTTCTGAGTGACGCATTCAGCCTGCGTTCTGAATACAAAGTAGAAGTGCTAAAACCTCAACGTGGCGAGAAGCGCGAGCTGGTGGATCATGTGGCTAAAAACGCGCAAGAGGCGGTTGAACGCAAACTTGCGGAAACCTCTACGCAGGCAAAACTGATGCGCGGTGTGGCGGAAGCCTTTGGACTGGAAAAGACCCCCAACCGGATTGAGGTGTTTGATAACTCCCACATTATGGGGACAAATGCCGTGGGCGGCATGATTGTCTCTGGCCCTGAAGGGTTTGCCAAAAACCATTACCGGAAGTTCAACATTAAGTCGAAAGACCTCACCCCCGGCGATGACTATGGCATGATGCGGGAAGTGATGACGCGGCGTTTCTCTCGGCTGGTTAAAGAGCATGGATTTCCTGAAGATCAGGATATTACCGAAGGCGAGATCGGCATCTGGCCTGACTTACTGCTGATTGATGGCGGACTAGGCCAGTTGAACGCGGTCTATGACACCATGAAAGAACTTGGGCTTGAAGATAAGGTTGCCATGGTAGGCATTGCTAAGGGACCGGATCGCGATGCGGGGCGCGAGAAATTCTTCATCAAGGGGCAGCAATCGTTTATGTTACCGGAGCGGGATCCGGTTCTTTATTTCGTGCAGCGCTTGCGCGATGAAGCGCACCGCTTTGCCATCGGCTCCCATCGTGCGCGGCGCAAAAAAGAAATGGTCAAGAACCCACTGGATGAAATTGCAGGCATCGGTCCGGGAAGAAAACGCGCACTTCTGCATCATTTCGGTTCCGCAAAATCGGTTTCACGTGCAGCACTTTCTGATCTCAAAGCCGTAGAGGGAATTTCAGAACAAATGGCGCAGGCAATCTATGATCATTTCCGTTGACAGTGCGAGGGCATAAAGGCAGTACTCAACTATCTTGTGGTTTTTATTTTAACGCGTAGTTTCAGGCACTCATGACCGAAATCCGAAAAGACAAACCGGCTCTTCTTTACAGTATTCCAAATTTGCTGACCTATGCCCGAATTCTGGCAGTTCCCATGGTTGCACTATGCTTCTATCTTGAGGGTGAACTTCAGTCTTCAGACTTCGCACGTTGGTCGGCGGTAATTATATTTGTAATCGCAAGCCTCACAGATTTTCTGGATGGCTATCTGGCACGCATCTGGCAGCAAACGTCGAACATTGGCCGAATGCTGGACCCAATAGCAGACAAACTTCTGGTCGCAACCTGTCTACTTTTGTTGGCGGTCGACACCGACAAAACAATCGCTGGATGGAGCCTATGGGCAGCAATCATCATTCTGTGCCGTGAGATTTTGGTTTCCGGATTGCGCGAATATCTGGCGGAATTGAAAGTCAGTGTTCCAGTCACGTGGATTGCGAAATGGAAAACGACCATCCAGATGATCGCAATCGCATTCTTGCTGGCCGGTTCTGCCGGAGACAAAGTCTTTGAATATACGACACAGACCGGCATTGTGATGCTTTGGATTGCGGCCATCATAACGCTTTACACGGGCTATGATTATTTCCGTGCCGGATTGAAGCACATCATCGAGTAGGAAGACGATTATGAAGCTTGTCTATTTTGCATGGTTACGCGAACGTCTTGGAATGGGCGATGAGACGGTTGAACTTCCTGAATCCGTCAAAACGATTTCCGATCTCTTCGACTGGCTTAAACAACGCGAAGAGCCCTTTGCTGATGTGTTTGAGCATTCCGATATTATTCAAGTTGCGCTCGACAAAAAGCACGAACAGAACCGCTCTGCGAGCATCGAATCCGCAAGCGAGATTGCTCTCTTCCCTCCTATGACGGGCGGTTGAAGATGATCGCCCCTCACGTCCGCATACAGGAAGAGGATTTCGACATTGCTGCCGAAACGAAAGCGCTGACAGCAGACAACAAGAATATTGGTGCCGTTGTTACCTTTACGGGGCTATGCCGAGATGAAGGCGAGCAACTTTCCGCATTGGAGCTAGAACATTACCCCGGCATGGCCGAAGGAGAAATTTCCCGTATCGCCCAGGAAGCGATTACGCGGTTTGATCTGGATGGCATCACAGCCATTCACCGTTATGGTAAGATTGCACCCGGCGAAAATATTGTGTTGGTTATTGCCGCAGCACGGCATCGGCAGGCCGCATTTGATGGCGCTAATTTTCTAATGGATTTCTTAAAGACCCGAGCACCGTTCTGGAAGAAAGAACATCCGAATGACGGCAGCGAGGGCGATTGGGTTTCAGCCAAGGACGCCGATGACGACGCCCTTGCGAAATGGTTGTCAAAGTAAGACGCGTTTAAGCCACAAGCTGCATATCTGCGCCAATCATAGTTCCGCAATCCGAACAATGGGATGTCTTCTGCGCGCGGTGTATTGCCGACGGATCAATGTTCGGTTGAAGCGCGATCTGGCGCAGGTTTTCCGATATTTCAGCGTGTTTTGCTGCGCAGCCATGCGGCTTCGGCGCAAACGTGCGCGATGCAGCAAATGCGGATTGAGGAACAGACGCACCGATTGCACCCAGTCCCATGACGGTGCCAAGGGCGGCCGAGTTTGCAAGAAAGTTGCGACGCGTGGTTTTTGATGATGGTTTGATCATGGAAAATTGTCCTCCTGTTTCCCTCTTGATGTGGGAACTCAACCGACAAACACCAAGAAGTTTCGACTAAACAGTCGTTTACACCCATTAGATGAGTTTATGATTCCGCGCCTGAAAGCAGAAACTTTTCATATTCGAAAAGGGCTGGGCTAGAGCGTTCTTTTCTTAAGCGCTCCGCAGTTAAGATGGATTGCACTTCAGAAAACGCGCGATCAAGATCATTGTTGATCACCACGTAGTCGTACTCTTTCCAATGAGGAATTTCCTCAATTGCATTGTTGAGCCGTTTCTGGATAACGTCCGGCGCATCCTCTGCGCGGCGAACAAGCCGGGACTGCAATTCCTGCATCGAAGGCGGCAGAAGGAAGATTGACACCACATCAAAGCGCGCTTTTTCCATCAATTGCTGACCACCCTGATAGTCTATATCAAAGAGCACGTCGCGCCCCTCGCCCATTGCAATATCGACAGCTTCACGCGGGGTGCCATAATAATTCCCATGCACCTCAGCCCATTCAAGCAGGGCATCATCTTCACGCAGACGATTGAATTCGCGCTCAGAGACAAAATGATAATGCCGTCCGTCAATCTCGCTACCGCGCCGCGCACGGGTTGTCACGGAAACAGAAAGCTCAAGGTTCTTGTTGCTTTCCAGCAGGTTTCTGGAAATCGTTGACTTGCCTGTACCGGAAGGCGATGACAGTACGAGCATAACGCCGCGGCGTTTAATTGTTTGGGGATCCATGATGGAATCACTCCATATTCTGAATTTGCTCGCGAAATTGGTCTATTACGATCTTCATGTCCAGCCCTAGCGTGGTGACACCTGCATCATTCGACTTTGAACAGATGGTGTTGCACTCGCGATTGAACTCCTGAGCAAGGAAATCCATCTTACGTCCAATCGGGCCTTTGCCTGCCAGCATTTCATTTGCAGAAGCCACATGAACGGCAAGCCGGTCGATCTCTTCCTGCAAATCAGCCTTTGCAGCAAGAATAACCGCCTCCTGATGCAAACGCTGCTCATCAAGCCCACTACTGGCATCGATCAACTGTTTGACCTGAGCTGCCAGCCTCGCCCGAATATTCGCTTCGCTCCGCGCTTCATTGGCATCGATGCCAATACGCAGCTCTTCAATCTTTGCCACCTGCTGCACCAGAACATCAGCAATTGCGGCACCTTCTTTCTCGCGAACCGAAACCAGTTCTTCAACTGCACGCTTTAGGCTATCCAATAATTCGACCTTACGCGCAGCTCGGTCCTCATCAGATAGGTCAGTTTCCTCGATTTCCACGACACCGCGAATCCCCATCAACTCGGAGATTGAAGGCATGTCACCGCCAAACTGCCTTTGAAGTTTTTCAGCTACGTCCCACAGCTCCTGCGCAAGCTTTTCATTTACAATCGGCTTTTCCGCGTCTGCTGATTTTTGGAATTGGAGAGAGGCCTGAACATTGCCTCTCTTGAGCGATGCCCCGATTACTTTTCGAACTTCAGCATCCAGTTCTTCCATGCCGTTTGGCAATCGTAGGCGAATATCCAACCCTTTGCCGTTGACCGAGCGAAGCTCCCAGACCCAAGACCCGAAGGAGGAAGTGTGATCTTCGCGGGAGAAACCCGTCATGCTTTGTAATGCCATTTCGGTCCCCAGCGATTTATCCGGTCATATTAAACAAGCTGAGCTTGAATTACTCAGACGCCGCCGCAGCATCTTTCTTTTGCTGTGCTTCAATTGCACGCCAACGCGCAACGTTCTGATTATGCTCATCCAACGTCTTGGCAAACGAATGTCCGCCTGTGCCATTCGCCACGAAGAACAAATCTTCTGTGCGCGACGGGTTAGCAACCGCTTCTAGTGCAGCGCGTCCCGGATTCGCGATTGGACCCGGCGGCAGTGCCGGAATTGTATAGGTGTTGTAAGGCGTTGCCGTTTCGATGTCAGATTTGTAGATCGGACGGTCCTTAGGTTTCCCCTGCCCGCCAAAAATTCCATAAATGATCGTCGGGTCAGATTGCAGCTTCATGCCCCTGTTGAGACGGTTGATGAAGACTGATGCAACCCGTGGTCGTTCGTCCGCTTTACCGGTTTCCTTCTCAACGATCGACGCAAGAATAACCATCTCTTCTTTCGACGAGATCGGCAAACCATCGATCCGGCGTCCCCAGACTTCGTCGAGGAATTTTTCTTGCGCAATCTTCATACGCTGAACCATCTCTTCGCGCGTTGTACCTCGCTGAAATGGATAGGTATCCGGCATTAGTGATCCCTCGACAGGCAGTTCTGTGGGAAGCTCACCTTCGAGAATTTCATTCTTGGCAATACGGTCAAAAATTTGAACGACGGTAAGCCCTTCAGGAACAGACACTTTGTGCAGAATGCCCTTGCCGGAGCGAATGGTTTCCATCACGTCGAGCATGCTCATACGCGCATCGAACAGGTATTCGCCAGCTTTTAGAGACCCTTGAGCACGGTAGGCGCGCACCCATGCTTTGAATATCAAGCCATTATCGATCACGCCATTCGTTACAAGCTTTGAAGTGATGCTATTAACGGAAGCCCCCTCCTCAATCTGCAAGGTAGTGGCTGCTCGTAGAGGGCCAGGCTTTTCAAACCAGTATTTGCCCAGATACGCAGCGAGGCAGAGAGCTATGGTGCCAAGCACGACACAGGTCATCATAAAATTAAGAACAACGATCATGTTGCCCTTCGCGCCCTTGCTGCGTTTTGGTGGCGGCGGCACATCGCGCGGCTTTAAAACTTCAGCCGGCGATTTCATGTTGTTGTTGCCGCCAAGCGGGCCAGGTCCGGTGTTGGTGTTCATGCCACTCTCATATTGCCTGCGATTAAAATTGCGGTACAGCAAAAAACTGTAACATTATGGCGTTTTTCCGTACGAATTGCTTTACCATTCGCACCAAAGGTTAATCAAGCGCAGTTCTTCCCCAATTGCACCAATCAACCCATTGAAATTAAATCCGTTTGAATATCACGGACGCATTTGTACCGCCAAATCCAAATGAGTTGGAAAGTGCTACATTGATTTCGCGCTCGCGCGCTTTCAGCGGCACCAGATCAATTGCGGATTCACGTTCCGGATTATAAAGGTTCAGCGTAGGTGGTGCGATATTATCGCGGATTGCAAGAAGCGAAAAGATTGCTTCCACCGCACCTGCTGCACCCAGCAAGTGACCGATTGCAGACTTGGTAGAAGACATAGACGCTTTACCCGCCGCATCACCCATAAGCCGTTCTGCGGCACCCAGCTCAATCGTATCAGCCATAGTCGAAGTACCGTGAGCGTTGATGTAGTCGATGTCGGATGCCTCAAGCCCCGCATTGCGCAATGCCGCACTCATACATCTGAATGCACCATCGCCGTCTTCCGCTGGTGCTGTGATGTGGAATGCGTCACCCGAAAGACCATAGCCCACCACTTCTGCATAAATCTTCGCGCCACGTGCTTTCGCATGTTCGTATTCTTCCAGAACAACTGTTCCAGCACCCTCGCCCATAACAAAACCATCGCGGTCTTTGTCATATGGTCGCGATGCACTTTGGGGATCTTCATTATAGCTTGTTGAAAGCGCTTTACACGCAGCAAAACCTGCCATTGCAATCCGGCAGACCGGAGACTCAGCGCCGCCTGCAACCATGACATCCGCATCCCCCAGCATGATCAGTCGTGAAGCATCGCCAATCGCGTGTGCACCTGTAGAACACGCTGTTACAACAGAGTGGTTCGGACCTTTAAGACCGTGTTTGATGGAAACTTGCCCTGATGCCAGATTGATCAACCGTCCCGGGATAAAGAATGGTGAGACCCGTCTCGGGCCACGTTCAGCCAACAAAAGTGATGTTTGCTCAATGCCTTGCAAGCCACCGATCCCCGAGCCGATCAATACGCCCGTGCGGAATTGGTCTTCATCTTCTGTTGGATGCCAGTTGGCATCATTGAGCGCCATATCTGATGCAGCCATGGCGTAAACGATAAACGGGTCAACCTTGCGCTGCTCTTTCGGCTCCATCCAATCGTCTGGATTGTAGGTCCCGATGGTACCATCGCCATGGGGTACTTGGCATGCAATTTGTGCAGCGATATCTGAAACTTCGAAGTTCTCGATTTTTGCAGCAGCGTTTTTACTGGCCAGTATGTTTTTCCAAGTTTCCTCGGCACCACATCCAAGCGGTGTGACCATGCCAACACCGGTTACAACTACACGTCTCATCAATACAATACCCCGATTTGAAAACTCTTCCTGATGTACAGGAAAATCATGGAAACTTCAAAGTGGTTAGGGCGAAGTTTCAACAGGCGACGCAGGCTCTGAAGAAACCTAGCCCTAAACACACCAAAGGCGGCTCACGGCCGCCTTTCATGCACTATTTCAATGGTGTTAGGCTTTTGCGCCTTCAACGAATTTGATCGCGTCACCAACAGTCTGGATTGTTTCAGCTGCATCATCAGGAATTTCAACGTCGAACTCTTCTTCAAACGCCATAACAAGCTCAACGTTGTCCAATGAGTCTGCACCAAGGTCGTCAATAAAGCTTGCACCTTCGGATACTTTTTCAGCTTCTACGTCCAGATGCTCAACAACGATTTTCTTGATGCGTTCTGCAATGTCACTCATAATCAGCCTCGACTGGTTGGACCGGTAATCAGGGTCGGTTTTCGGTTAAAAGTATGACGATAGATATTCGTTAATCGTCATGGTTAGCGGTCGGGTATCACACTTTTTTCGAAACTTCTAGGGTCAACTTCCAACAAAGTTCAAGGTGTGAACAGCCCGCCCAAATTGGTTAGATCATGGCCATCCCGCCATTGACGTGAAGTGTCTGGCCGGTAACGTATCCACCTTCATCACTTGCAAGATAAAGAGCCGCATTTGCGATATCATCTCCAGCGCCCATCTTCTTCATTGGGATCGCTGACATAATTGCCTCTTTTTGCTTGTCGTTCAGCTTGTCTGTCATCGCGGATGAGATAAATCCAGGCGCGATGCAATTCACCGTGACACCACGAGACGCGATCTCCTGGGCAAGTGATTTGGTAAACCCGATCATGCCCGCTTTGGATGCGCAATAATTTGCCTGTCCTGGGTTTCCGGTTACCCCGACAATCGATGTGATGTTGATGATGCGGCCACCTTTCCGGCGCATCATCGGGTAGGCAATTTCTTTCGTCAGACGAAATACAGACGTTAGATTAACGCGCATCACATCATCCCAGTCATCGTTAGACATACGTGCGAAAAGACCATCGCGTGTAATGCCTGCATTATTGACAAGAATATCAACACCTTCGAGCGTTTCTTCAGCGGTTTTGCCAAGTGCTGCAGCATCTTCAAGGTCAGAGAGGTTTGCAGGCATAACATGCGTTCGATCACCAAGATCACCTGCCAGCTCTTCCAACTTTTCTTTTCGGGTACCGTGCAACGCCACAATGGCACCTTGCGCATGCAGCTTGCGAGCGATTGCCTCGCCAATTCCGCCGGAAGCGCCAGTCACAAGCGCCTTTTTGCCACTCAAATCAAACATTCTATATCTCCAGGAAAACTGTTATGCGATGGCTTCCATCGCCTTGTCGAGATCATCCATCGATCCAACGTTTACACTCTTTAAGTCGCGATTGATACGTCGCGCAAGACCGCTTAAGACCTTACCTGAACCCACTTCCAACAGCTGGGTCACACCGTTCTCTCCCATCCATTGAACTGACTCGCTCCATCGCACCCGACCGGTCACCTGTTCAACCAAGTGGCTACGGATTGCAGAAGCGTCAGAAACGGGAGCTGCCAAAACATTAGCAACCAAAGGCACAACAGGGTCGTTCATCTCTACCTCAGACAAAGCCTGCTCCATCGCTTCGGCTGCCGGTCCCATAAGTGTAGAATGAAACGGCGCAGATACGGGAAGAAGAAGCGCCCGCTTTGCACCTTTCTCAGATGCAAGTTCCGTTGCCTTCTCAACCGCAGCCTTATCGCCCGAAATTACCAGCTGTCCGCCGCCATTGTCATTGGCAATCTGACAGGCACCCAAATCGGCGACATCCGAACAAATCGCTTCAACGTCGGCTTGTTCAAGCCCGATGATTGCAGCCATACCGCCTTTTCCGACAGGAACAGCTTCCTGCATGACGTTGCCACGAATGCGTAAAAGTTTTGCAGTATCTGAGATCGAGAAGGTTCCCGCCGCACACAGTGCAGAATATTCACCGAGTGAATGACCTGCAACAAATGCAGCGTGTTTGCCCAGGTCGAAACCTTTTTCTTCCAACGCGCGAAGGGCTGCCATGGAAACCGCCATCAACGCAGGCTGTGCGTTAGCCGTGAGTGTTAAGGTCTCTTCCGGTCCGTTTGCTATAATATCCGAAAGCTTCTCGCCCAGCGCTTCGTCCACTTCCTCGAAAACGGCCTTCGCCGCAGCAGATCCATCTATCAGGCTTGCACCCATCCCTACGGCTTGGCTGCCCTGCCCTGGAAATGTGACTGCTAGCGTCATTTGAACACTCCGATTTGTTGATTAGGTGTCTAATGGGGTTCGAAAGTGCCGGTGTCAAGAAGTGGAAGGACAGGTTTTGTTGACAAAAGCCCTAACCATTTGCCCTTTCTCTTCCCGTATTCCCTGTTAACCAAAGTATGCAATTCACGTAAATGTTCTCACGATTGGACATGAAAACCCGCCCGATACGCTTGAATGTCAAAAATTTTTGACTACTTTGTTCTTGTATATAGCCAGTATGAATCTTTGTGGGGAGTAATTCATGACTGTATTAGAGAACCGATCTCTTACGTCTTCTTTGCTGGAGGACGATCCTTCCGTTAATGAAGACTTGGAACTTATCAGCTCAATTTTTTCAAACGTATTAAAAGGGACCGAACGTCGTTCTGCGTCTCGTGCCCTTTTAAAGCGGTTTGGAGGAGCGCGTCATGTTTTGATCGCACCAGACGAACAACTTGAAAGCATGGGAATTCCAGAACGCGCATTACGGGAACTGCGCCGAACAAGGCGGCTTATGCGCTGCATTCTCAAATCCG